>NZ_JAUBTK010000088.1:0-32675 GCF_036702455.1 Microcoleus sp. D2_18a_D3 | reverse complement strand
TTTAATAATTTTAGGAATCGCGTATTAGCTTGCTTTTCTGATTAGATAAACTTATAACCATAAGTTCAGGAGAGCCACTATCAACTATCAACTATCAACTGCTTTCCCAACCTTTAATTTCCGCGTCAGTTAGCGTTCTCTCCAACTTCACATACTCAGTCCGAGCCGCGATCGACAAGTGTTTCATCATCACTGGCTCCCCGGCATCTGCTGCCATAAAAGCTGCATTCAAGGCAATATTGCGGATATTTCCACCTGCTACGTTTAACCGCGCTAATTTGACAAAATCCAACCCTTCTGTCGGCGTATTTTTTGGAAAAATCCGCTCCCAAATTTTAGCCCGATCTTTGGCATCTGGAAAACCATACTTCACCACAAATCGAATGCGGCGGAGAAAAGCTGTATCCAAAGAATCTTTTAAATTCGTTGTCAAAATCGCTAAACCTTGGTAAGATTCCATGCGTTGCAGCAAATAGCTAACCTCCATATTGGCATAGCGATCGTGACTGTCTTTGACATCAGAACGTTTGCCAAATATCGCATCGGCTTCGTCAAATAACAAAATTGTCGCTCCAGCTTCGGCAGCATCGAAAACGCGGCGCAAATTCTTCTCAGTTTCGCCGATATATTTGCTAACTACAGAACTTAAATCAATCCGGTAAAGATCCAGTTGCAATTCCCCAGCTAACACCTCTGATGACATAGTTTTTCCAGTCCCAGAAGTTCCGGCAAATAAGGCGCTAATTCCTAAACCTCGACCTCCTTTACTAGCAAATCCCCATTGTTCGTAAACTTTGGTGCGTTGTCTGACATGAGCGACAATTTCTCGCAAGGTTTGGCGCGCTGTTTCTGGCAATACTAAATCATCCCAACTTGCAGCGGGTGAGATGCGTTGGGCTAAGTCATCTAACCGGGGACGAGATTGAGCGCGGCAGATGTCCCATAATTGATTTGAAATTGCAGCGGGCGGGTTAATTTCACTTGTTTGTTGGGCAGCAAGACCATCTGTAAAACTGGTCTCGATTTTTTCTGGGTTTTGACTAATGATCTCCTCACAAACAGCATAAATTGTGGGGGCGTTGAGGTTGAATTGTTCGACTAATACTTCTACTTGTCCGTGGAGCAGAGGTGCGATTTCTCCTAAAGCGTTTTGCCAGATTTGGTGTTGTTCTTGTTTGGTGGGCGGATGGATATCAAAGGTGATGAAAGGACGCTTTGCTGGTTTGCGCCGATCGCGCGTTGTTATAATTATTGGACTGGTGATATTGGCAATCAGTTGAGCGATCGCATTCTCTTTTTCCCCAGCTTCTGACTCCAAAACGTCGCAGTCTAATAACAAAGCTGATTTACTTAACTTCCCTTCTCTCTGCCACAGCAATATTAAGTTATTCAATTCGGCAGTAACTGTCGGAATTACCCTGGTAGATATTGCTGCTAATTTTATCCCTGAGAGTTCGCAGGCAGTGAATGCGATCGCCAATTTAGATTCTACTTCATCCCCGCATAATTGTACTATCGGTAATGGGTAATCCGTAATTGGTAGTGAGTCAAGAGAAAAATCACTTTGCTGCTGTACCCAGTTTTTTGACCAAAGTGTTGCTATTTGAGATGCTATTGTCGAGTGCGAACCGCTTAACGGCATGCGGCGCGATCGCACCATTTCTCCACTAAGAGATACTGGCTCGATCGTACCTTTAAATGCTTCATCCAAACAATCTACTCCCATTAAATAGTGTAAAATTCGTTCGTTAATTCTCAACGCGCTACGGGTAATAGTTTTACCGCGCCCAACTTCAATCAACTGCCAGCGGCGTAACGGACGATCGGGAGAAATAGCATTCCAATGAGGTGCAGCCAAAGCTGACATTGCCAGATTAAAAGTAGGATAATTTAGCTGCCCATCTCCCTGAGCATCGGCGCACAAAGCATCAAAGTTTTGCTGTAATTCCATGCCCGCACATAACAGCAGTACATCTCGCTCAAAATCCGATAAATTGAATCCGATTGTTAGTTCTTGTAATGCTGGTGGATAGGGCATTGCTGACGCCGCAGCCCTCAGTTCCAATCTAGCTTGTTCTACCTTTAACGAGGATAAGAAATTTTCCGGTTCAGCAATATAACTTGATAATATTTGCTCGATTACTGCGATCGATGCCATC
The DNA here is from genome assembly GCF_036702455.1 of Microcoleus sp. D2_18a_D3. Taxonomy (NCBI): domain Bacteria; kingdom Bacillati; phylum Cyanobacteriota; class Cyanophyceae; order Oscillatoriales; family Microcoleaceae; genus Microcoleus; species Microcoleus sp. D2_18a_D3. Next base: position 30,516 of record NZ_JAUBTK010000088.1, on the reverse strand, counting down.
AGGTATCTAATATTGGCATCCTGCCATTGACTGCTTTGTTTAACGTTCATTTAATATCATGTTCGCATGAATAATTGTAATCGGGACAGATTCAAACTCAACGCTATATTTCCGGAGAAATTAGCGTTAGGAGGATGTCACCCGATCGCAACTGAGGGACCAACATACCCATTATCCCCATCCACTTCGAGGGGACTCTCCGCACCATCAATCTGCACCCTTAGCAAATATTCTCCTGCCTTTACATCCAAAATCGGAAACACCACCGTTTTGCTATGCTCATCGCGGGGTTTGGCGGCAAAAATGTAACCCACCGGATTGTTATTTGATCGCTCGTTCAAAAATAATAGCGCCCGCTGCTGCCTGCTAACGGTTAAATCAACTTCCACTTGCAATTGGGCCTCGTACAGATCGTCCTCTTTTTCCCATAAATCCAATACCTCTAGCTTTTCTTTATCGATCTGCGGACACAAGACAAACGGGATCGCGTTCGACGTTACCGTTCGATCGGACTCTGAGGCCGCCGTTCGATCAGACTCTGAGGCCACCGTTTGATCGGACTCTGAGGCCACCGTTTGATTGGACTCTGAGGCCACCGTTTGATCGGACTCTGAGGCCGCCGTTCGATCGGGCTTGGGGGACGTAAGTTTCACGACTGGATGCAACACCCACAATTGCTGCAAGCCCGCCCGCAAACTTTTGAATTCTTCTTCCGGTAGCGAGGATAAAGTCAACCGGATCTCTTTTTCGCTCACCTCTTGTGGCGTTACCCTCGCCTCGCCTATTCTCACCTGTGCTCGATCGGCCTGCAACCGCTTGCCCCGAATTATCAATATACTATCCGCTACAATCGGTTGATTTGCTCCCGCTTCGGCGATCGCTTGGTCAACTACCGGCTGACTGGGCGTTGTATAAAATTGCACGCTCCTTACTGGCAAGGCTCTGCCGCTCTGTCTATTGCCTTCAATCAAAACTGCCCCGCCTTGGCAAGCAAAAGATAGCACGTAGGGTGTCTGGAAAAACACTGACCAAATTTTCGACAGTTCTTCTGTATTCATCTGGCTGGGAACGATCGTCACCCGCTCGACTTGCTGTTCCAAAGTAGAATCTGCCAAATAACTAAAATTCGAGTGATTCAGCGTCGCCCGAATCATCTCCGGCGTCAGTATCGGGTTGTCAACAATGGTACGCACGGCGCTACCGAGCAAACGTTGGGGCTCCAACTCTATGTCATTGCCGTAAAACGTCATGATGTAAAACAAATCTAATCCCGCTTGAGCTTGTTTGATTAATTCTCCTTTGGGGCGGCGGTTGCGTAAGTCGTAATTCCGCCAAGCAGGATTTGGTGTCGCTTGATACAGATAAATATTCACTCCTACTTCTGGTGTCTTGCCCCCATTTGCTTCGGGGCGCACTGTGGTAACTTTGGCTCCCGGTACATCGAGTTGAATCGCTGATTGCAAAAGCCTTGCCAGCGTGGCTGTGACGGTGGCGATCGCCAGATAGTTACTCATTTTCTCTCGTGGTTAATCGACGTGGCATTTAAATATTGACGAATTTTTATTCATAAAAAACACAAATTACGCTGGGTGTAGTATAACAAAACTTTACTTAATTAATAGAGGAAATATCTAAAAATGCCCTATAATAGCAGGCGTGAAGCTACCTAATTATGCCAAGCATTTAAGAATCAGCTATAAAACCGTGTGGCAGTGATGGAAAAGCGGCAAGTTACCCAATCCAGCAAGGCAAACCGACACTGGAATGGTAATTGTCGATTTTAACGATCACCCCATATAGAAGGCAGAAACTTGGTCAAATTAAACAACCAAGTGGTTCTAAAGGGGTTGGTAAAAAAGAGTTTGGCAAGAAATAGAGGGTGCCTGGTAGTAGATCCGAGGCTAATGACGCCGGTGTTCCCGACACAATTGGGTGCTTCATGGCGTGGCTTGCAACCTTAGTAGGTGGCGGCGTGAGGTCTGCGATCGCTCCGAAATGGAACTACAAACAATATCCATCAATCTATTAGCCATTTTAGCTAAGCTAGAAGATGGTACAAATTCAACATAGCAAATAGTGAGAACGCGATCGGAAAAACAAGGTTAACTTAACTATTAACAGCGACGAGTTATTAACAAGAAGTGGTGGGCGATGCAACTTCGTGAAATTTACATATGAGAATTTATATATAAGAATTTACATATGAAAATTTGAACGAGCAAGTCACCACATCGAAACGAGCGATCGAGATAACTGGTACGCAAGTTATAGTAAGCGAACGCAGTAGCCGACAACTGGTAAAAATTTCCCCTTTAAGGAAGAGATATATGGCAAGACTTGATTACTTTGCTCCTGGTGTATACGTCGAAGAAATCGATCGAGGCAGTCGCCCGATAGAAGGCGTACAAACTAACATCGCCGGTTTTATTGGCTTTACCGAAGCGATTCGCAATGGCGCGGAAATCGGCAAACCGATGTTAGTCACCAGTTGGAATCAATATTTAGAATACTTTGCCAAAGAAAACTCCGATGGATTCACAGACTTCGGTGCCTATTTACCCTTTGCCGTTAACGGTTGGTTCTTAAACGGAGGCGCTAGGTGTTGGATTGTTAGCATCGGCACCCAACTCCCCAAACCCGCAGAAAGTACCACCCAACCAGGCCTAGAATCAACCGCGCTGACAGTCAAAACCTCCGCCAAACGCGAATCTTTGCAATTTATCCTCAAGCAGGGAGAAGAAGAAACAGATCCCAGCGCGGTCAAGGTAGAAATTTCACCCAGCGAACCGAGATCGTATCCCGAAGATCCAAACGCCCCAGCCCCCGTCCCCGCTGAATTTTTCACCGTAGTCATCAAGCGCGAAGGGCAAGAACTCGAAAGGCACGAAAATCTGACGATGGATCGGGACGTGCGACCGGAGGTAGGCGACTATGCAGTGACCAAACTCCAAGAAGCATCCCAGTACGTCACCGTCATGGACTTGACCCAACGCGGACTGCCCCTCACCCGCCGCCCCCTAGACGGTCAATACGAAGTCAGCCCTCCTCCTTTGTTACCAACGCAGGAAAACTTGTACGGATACGTGCAAGGGGTGCGGGACGATCGATCTGGCATACAAGGGCTGTTCGAGATTGACGAAATCACGATTGTCGCCTGTCCGGATTTAATGCTGGCGCACAAACAAGGTTTAATTGATCGCGACCAACTGCACGGACTGATGGATTTGATGGTAAGTTTGTGCGAAAACGCCGCACCCAATCCGCCCAACCGCATGGTGGTTTTAGATACGCCCCACGACTGCATTAAACCGCAACAAGTAACTAATTGGTTGGATAACGAATTCAGTCGGCGTTCCATGTTTGCCGCGCTTTACTATCCCTGGATTAAAGTACCCAATCCCCGCAACGCTGGAAAACCGATTTTAATCCCGCCTTCCGGTCACATGATGGGCGTATGGTCGCGCACAGATGAAACGCGGGGCGTCTACAAAGCACCAGCAAACGAAACTCCGCGCGGCGTCATCGGATTATCTTACGATTGCAACTTCCGCGAACAAGAATTATTGAACCCCAAAGGGATTAATTGCGTCCGCACGTTTCCAAATCGAGGCATTAAGATTTGGGGCGCGAGAACGTTAGTAGAACCGGAAAAAACCGAATGGCGTTATATCAGCGTCCGTCGCTTAATGAGCTATATCAATAAATCCATTGAATTAGGCACTCAATGGGTTGTATTTGAGCCAAACGACCAAGATTTATGGGCGAGGGTACGGCGGACAGTTAGCAACTTTTTGGAACGCCTCTGGCGGGAAGGTGCATTGTTTGGTGCCAGCCCCGAACAAGCGTTTTACGTCAAGTGCGATGAAGAAATCAACCCCCCTGAAACGATGATTCTAGGTCGGTTGTATATTGAAGTTGGCGTTTGCCCGGTCCGACCGGCAGAATTTGTCATCTTCCGCATCAGCCAGTGGAACGCCCAGGACGAAGAGTGATCTCATGTCGGGTCGATTGCCAGCAATCAAAAATGTTTGTAGTGTGGACTTTAGTCCGCTCCATCTTGCGGACTAAAGTCCACACTACAAACCTTACTTATTGTCAGTTACCAAATCACAAGGAGTTGAATTATGGCAGCAGGAAACGATGAATTATTAGTCAGTTGTAGGTTTTATTTTGAAGCTGATGGTTTGACAGACAAGCAAATTTTGGAAGTCTCCGGTTTAAGTGCTGAAAGTCCGGCCGCCGGGGGTGACAAAGTAATGGGCTCGGGTAAAAATGCGATGAACATGCGCCAAGCTGCTCCCACCCAAGTCAAATATACTCCAGTTGTTGTCAAAGTTGTTGCTACTACTAACAAAGACCTTTATAAATGGTACGAAGATTGCAACAAAAATGCTGGCGGCAAGTCAGACTGGTCTTCAAATCGGAAAGCTGCTTCCGTCACTGTTTACGACCAAGCGGGAGAGATGAAAGCGCGTTGGGAGTTGCAAAATGCTTATCCTACCAAGTATGAAGGTCCTAAATTGGAAGCTGGCTCCAATGATGTGGCTAATGAAACCATCACTCTAGTCCACGAAGATATCAAACGAGTGCAGTAGATAATGGGTAATGGGTAATTGGTAACAATAAAAAACTTGGCTGGCCAACTACAATTACCAATTCCCTCCGCAACGCGAGTGCCCATTACCAATTCCCTCCGCAACGCGAGTGCCCATTACCAATTACCAAGGAGGTAAAATGGCAAACCTGATTAACGATTTTCCCGAAATCCTCACAAATTGTCGGTTTTATATCGAATTAAAACTAGAGGGCAGCCAAGAACCAGTTGATGCTTATTTTCTGGATTGCAAAGGGTTTAAACGCACTCAAGATGCGATCGAAGTTTGCGAGGTTACGCCCCAGCGTTGGGGTGCGGCGAAAATGGGTCAGGTTGTTCGCACAAAGGTTCCTGGGAATGTTAAAACTAACAATATAACCCTGCGTCGCGGCATGACTAAATCTACAACTTTGTGGAAGTGGTTTGAAGCAGTTCAAGAGGGAAATTGGGCTAAACAACGTCGAGATGGTTCTTTAACTATTTACGACCAAGCAGGCAAAGCACAGGCAATATTTCAGTTTCTAGGAGCTTGGCCTGTGAGTTATATTGCTGCCGATTTAAGTTCTGCTGGTGGGGATTTGGAAATTGAAGAAATGGAAATTGCTGTAGAAATGTTTGCTCGGCAACAATAAGCCGTAATGTCTCAAGATGTTTCAAACCGAGTTTGAATTTACTTTGCCCAAGGGTTTTTTAGATGCAGAGGGAAATTTACACCGCAAAGGTGTGATGCGTTTGGCAAAAGCGATCGATGAAATTTTGCCATTGCGCGACCCCCGCGTTAAGTCTAATCCTGCCTATTCTACGGTGATTATTTTATCGAGGGTGATAACTAGATTGGGTGCATTAGAAGAAGTGACTCCGGCGGTAATTGAGGATCTTTTTGCTTGCGACTTAAATTATTTGTACCAATTTTACCGTCGCATTAATGAATTGGAAGAGGATGTAGAGTCAAAAGAGCCTACACAACCCTCTAATTAACAATTAGAAATTACCCGTTAGATATTGTACGATCGATTGCTCGCAATAAAACAGTTTGTAGTGCGGAAGGGAGTCCGCCTCTGAGAAAGGACTGAAGTCCTCACTACAAACCTTACCGATTGCGGTCGATCGAGCGGACACCATATCAGTTACCAGTTATCAATATCAATTATTAATTCGCTCGCTTGGGCTTAAGTTATTATAAGTTCTGCGTATTACTTATATACAATCAGAGAGGAATGCAGTGAGAGTCGCCGATTTATTAAATTCAGTTGGAAGTAATTTTAGGGAAGTAGCAAACTTTATTCGCTATCCATTCCAAAACCTGTCTCGGATAGCGATGCGCCGCGCTCAAGAAGAATATGAAAAAGCTGAAATTCCTATTGGTAAAGAGACTGAAAGGCGGGAAAATTCTGTCAGTAACTCTAACGGACATCTCCAAGGAAGAAACTCAAATGCAGGCAGTATGCCTATCCCGCAAGAGAGCCGATCGGAATCTCATGCTAGAACATCCCAAGTGAAAGTAGCAAATAGTAGTTTAAGCGAAATAGCGAATGCAGTAACGGAGGCAGCGGTAAAGCGGTTAGCCGGGAAAAGAGATCGCAGTGCAGAAACTATACCTATTTTGCCAAACGGAGAAATTATCGGAGGGCGTCGCGGCAGATATCGAGTTGAAGGATTTTTAGAAGATGGAGGAAGGGTGCGGCTGTATCGAGGAGTTATGGTTGTGAATAACAAGCCAATTCTAATAAAAGAATATCTGTTACCCGACGGAGATTTTAATCAAAAAGAAGCAGAAGAGCGAAAACAAAAGTTTGAAAAGCTAGCGAGTTTGAACCTCAAGAATGGAGGAGGGCAAGATTTTCGCTTGATTTGTTTTTGGGATGCGATCGCGCCTAGCAATGAAAAACGCTGCTACCTAATTTTCGAGCCACCGATTGAGAATAGCTTAACTTTAAGAGAATATCTGCGGGAAAAGGGTGCTATGAATTCCCAGCAGGTGCGCGAAGTTTTGTCTCAAATGCTGCAAACACTTTGGTTTCTCCACAATTACAGGCTACGAACTTTTGATGACGAATTCGAGCAAGGTTTGCCCCACGGCAATCTCAGTCTTGATAGCCTTTTAATTCAGATTAAAAGTCAGCCCTCTGCCTTCGATCAACCGCAATTTTTTATCTACGCAGCCGATTTAGCCCTCTGGGAAGATTTGTTTAAACCACCCACTGCTAAAATTAGCGATCGCTCGCCCAAACAAGATTTAATCGATCTGGGATATGTAAGTTTTTACTTGTTGTCGGGAAAAACAATAGACCCGGATACCGCTCAACCGCTTAACCCCAAAGTCGAACAAGATTGGCCGCCGGAATTTAAAGATGTTAGACTAAAGAAATTCATCCGCCGTCTGTTAGGAATTGACCAACCATTTAAAGATGCCTTTGAAGCAAAGCAAGCACTTTTAGCGCCGATACCGATCGAAGTTGAAGCGCCAGTCCATGAGGTAACAGAACCTGATGAAGACACCGAAAGTAGGCGTAAATCTTCGGTTGTTGCGCTGCTATTAACAATTATTCTCTTAAGTTTACTGGCGAGCTTGTTGTGGCAAATCATTGCCAGATTTATTCAAGTTTCGCCTCAAATTAAAATGCCTGTTTTTAATTCTTCCGAACCCTGCTGTCTTTTTAAAATCGAGGGAGTTCCAACTGGAGAGTTTGCGTACATCACTGAGGATGAGGGAATTTGGAGTTATATCCTCAATACAGTTAGTTTGGTTTCTTATAATAAAACGCTCGCTGAAGAGTTAAAAATTCGCGAACCGAGATTAAAAAATTATACGCTCAATATTTCAGACGCCAACCTAATAAAAGCGATGAGATTGAGGAGAGCAAACTTTGCGCTGACTACTTATATCGAAGACTTACCCGATGACATAGAGCAGGTTGAAGTTGCTTATGATGGATTGGTAGTATTTGTAGCTTTCAGCGATAACAAAAGACACCAAAGCATTCCGAATGCCTTAAACGGCAAAATTACGATCGACCAATTACGAGAAATTTACAAAACAGAAAGACTGACCGATTGGTCACCTCCCGAAGGGATCGATCGCAACATCAAACTTTATATGCCATTTGATAATCTTCAGGCTGTTCAAATTTTTGAAGATTTAGTGTTTCAAGGAGATCCACCTCAAGAGTTTACAAATGTGCCTAAAAAAATGATTGGAGATGCGCGATCGCAAATCAATGACAAACCAATAGATGAAAGTTATATTTTAGGAGAAATACTCAAAGATTTCGAGCAGGACCAAAGGGTGGGAGTTGGTTTTGGTTTGCTCAGTCGCGTGTTTAACCAATGCGCGGTTTATCCCTTGGCTGTAGGAGAAAAAGGTCAAGAAGTTCAGCCGTTAGTTCAACAGATTGACAACCAAGTAAAACCGATCGAACCGACGACCGATTTATGCAATGATAAAGGGAGTTATTGGCCTGATGTTGAAGCATTCAAGTCTGGTAGGTATCCGTTCATCTACCGTTTGGTAGTAGTTTATCCTAAAGATGAAGCGCGATCGATGGTAGGGAAAAAATTTGCCGAACTGCTAAAAACAGATGAGGGACAACGTTTGCTGAGCGAAGCAGGACTGGTGCCACTGCGAACTTTACCTAAGAGGAATTAAAGGATGAATGCAAGGAAACAAGATGAAATGGCTGTGTTAATTGATAAAGTTATTTTAGATCCAATATTGCTGCGAAAATTGAGCGATCGAGTTTATGAACTGATGCTGGAAGAGTTGAAAAATACGCGCGATCGCGCTGGAAACTACAGGAGGACAATCTGATGTCTAAAAACGGTCAAGTCACGCACGAACTGAACTACGTAACTGCAAATCGCTTTTACGTGGAAATGGAAAGTAGTATTACGGCTTCGTTTAGCGAGTGTTCGGGATTGGGAGTCAAAATCAAAAAAGAAACTTATTTTGAAGGTGGTGTCAACGACCAACAGCGCATTATTTTAGGTCAAGCTGAGTTTTCAGATGTAACTCTAAAACGCGGTATTACCGATGATTTTGTTTTTTGGGATTGGGCAACTAATATCTTAAGCGGCGGCAAAAAAGAACGGCGGAATGTGAATATTTTGCTCTTCAACCAAGCAGGGGAAACCATGCAATGCTGGACGTTAGTAGCAGCGGTTCCAATCGCTTGGAAAGCGCCATCACTCCAAGCCAATGCTAACACGGTGGCGATCGAAGAATTGACCCTAGCTTATGAAGGATTGAAAATAGTAAAATCAGAAGGAGGAGGTGCGATAAAACTCCGCCCCGGACGCCATCCATCGGGTTATTTTTTATAGCAAACGGGTGTAATAATTCACTATTAGGCAATTATTATGACTTTAAAGCCTCTAGGTTTGAAAGATTCTTTAACTCGACCCAATTCTCTGGGACATAACTTTAAACCCCTGCGATCGCTATCACCTTTATATCAGTCTTTCACTCCACTAGGACAAAGCCTGCAACCATTGGCTAATCCTGTGATTCAGCCATTACAGGAGGTAAATGAAGATTGGGAAATTGGCGACTGGCAATTAGATGCGGGGATGCAAGTAGGGGAAGATGGGGGAAATTTTGGTGGAGAAATTCCTCAGCTTTCCGATGGCCAATTACCTATTAGAACTCGAACCAATTTTAACTCAAACGCAGGCGATACAACTACCCCACAAGAGTCGGTCGGGGAATCTATTACAAATTATCGATCGGAAAATGAGCCTTTACCTCCAAATCCCGCAGCATTGAATAATGCTAGCACTGCGACTAATAATATCGCTCAACTTAAACCGTTAGGATTTTCTAAGCCTTTAGTTGAAGAATCTGCTTTTGATATTTCTAGTTTATCAGACTTGCCTCAATTTACACAAAGGCAAAGTACATCTAGTTATGAAAATCAAGTTGCTAATTCTGGAGAAACATCGAATTTTTCTAATTCGATGCCAGCGGATACAGTGGATATATCCAACAACGTATCGCCAACAATTTCGGCAACACCTGTCAATAATATCTCTGATTCCGCATCTTTAGATTTACCTCATATCGGCAGATTTAACGCTATTTCTCTAGGTTTCAACAATCAGTTAAACTCTCAATTTATAAATGAACCTTTACCACAACAGCAAACAAGGGTTTCGGCAAAGCTAAATTTAGATCCCGAAAAATCGCCGGCTTCATCTACTACTAATAAGGGAGAGGTAGATGCGATCGAACCAAGTTCTCCCAATTTAATCCCAGCTAAATCTGAGCCTGAATTATCTCAAAAATTTGGATTTTTACAGCCACAATTAATTGGAGAAAAAACCGAAGGTTTAACTGCTAAAACTGATGGAGACGAGGGGGCGATCGAACCAACATCACCCACTTTAATCCCAGCTAAAGTTGAGCCAGTATTATCTCAAAAAACAGGAACGCTACCGCCAGAATTTATCGCAGAAGAAACCGAAGGTTTAACTGCTAAAACTGATGGAGAAGAGGGGGCGATCGAACCAACATCACCCACTTTAATCCCAGCTAAAGTTGAGCCAGTATCATCTCAAGAAACTGTATCCTTACAGTCAGAATCAAGCGGAGAAACAACAGAAACTCTAATTGATAAAACTGCTAATACTGAGGGAGAATTAGATGCGAGCGCACCTACTTCGCCCAACTTAATCCCATCTCAAACCTCTCCAGTATTATCTCAAGAAACAGGCACAATACAGCCTGAATTAATCGGAGAAAAAACAGAAATTTTAACTCCCCAAACAGAGGGAGAATTGGAGGCCATCGCACCTACTTCGCCCAACTTAATTCCATCTCAAACTTCTCCAGACTTATCTCAAGGAACTGGATTGCTACAGTCAAAATCAATCGGAGAAGAAACAGAGAGTTTAACTACCCAAACAGAGGGAGAATTGGAGGCCATCGCACCTACTTCGCCCAACTTAGTCCAATCTAAGCTTTCTCCAGTATCATCTCAAGAAACTGTATCCTTACAGCCAGAATCAATCGGAGAAAAAACAGAAACTCTAACTGATAAAACTGCTAATCATGAGGGAGAATTAGATGCCATCGCACCTACTTCGCCCAACTTAATTCCATCTCAAACTTCTCCAATATCCTCACAAGAAACTGGATTGTTACAGTCAAAATCACTCGGAGAAAAAACAGAAAATTTAACTCCTCAAACACAGGGAAAAATGGAGGCGATCGAACCAACTTCGCCCAACTTAGTCCAATCTAAGCTTTCTTCAGTATCATCTCAAGAAACTGTATCCTTACAGCCAGAATCAATCGGAAAAAAAACAGAAAGTTTAACTCCTCAAACAGAGGGAGAAGAGGAGGCGATCGCACCTACTTTTCCCAACTTAATTCAAGCTAAAACCTCTCCCGACTTATCGAAAGAAACAGGAACTATACAGCCTGAATTAATCGGAGAACAAACAGAAAGTTTAACTCAAAAAACCAAGGGAAAATTGGAGACCATCGCACCTACTTCGCCCTACTTAATCCAAACTAAAACCTCTCCCGACTTATCGAAAGAAACAGGAACTATACAGCCTGAATTAATCGGAGAAAAAACAGAAAGTTTAACTCCCCAAACAGAGATAGAAGGGGAGGATATTGCACCTACTTCGCCCTACTTAATCCAATCTAAAAACTCTTCCGAATTATCTCAGGAAACGGGAACTATACAGCCAAAATTAATCGCAGAAAAAACAGAGAGTTTAACTCCCCAAACAGAGGGAGAATTGGAAGATATCGCACCTACTTCGCCCAACTTAGTCCAATCTAAGCTTTCTCCAGTATCATCTCAAGAAACTGTATCCTTACAGCCAGAATCAATCGGAGAAAAAACAGAAACTCTAACTGATAAAACTGCTAATCATGAGGGAGAATTAGATGCCATCGCACCTACTTCGCCCAACTTAATTCCATCTCAAACTTCTCCAATATCCTCACAAGAAACTGGATTGTTACAGTCAAAATCACTCGGAGAAAAAACAGAAAATTTAACTCCTCAAACACAGGGAAAAATGGAGGCGATCGAACCAACTTCGCCCAACTTAATCCCATCTCAAACTTCTCCAATATTATCACAAGAAACTGGATTGCTACAGTCAAAATCAATTGGAGAAGAAACAGAAAGTTTAACTCCCCAAACAGAGGGAGAAGAGGAGGGCATGGCACTTACTTCGCCCAATTTAATCCCATCTCAAACTTCTTCTTCAATATTATTACAAGAAACCGAACAGACCCAGTCAGAATCAATTAGAGAAAACACAGAAAGTTTAACTGCTAAAATTGCTAAAACTGAGGGAGAAGAGAAAGCGATCGCACCTACTTCGCACCACTTAATTCAAACCAAAGCCGAGCCAGTATTCTCTCAAGAAACTCGCTCGCTACAGCCAAAATCGATCGGAGAAAACACAGAAAAATTTACGGCTCAAACTGATGGAAAAATGGATGCAAAGCAATCAACTTTACCCAACTTAATTCAAGCCAAAAACGAGCCAATACCATCTCAAGCAACTCGATCGCTACAGCCCGAATTAATCGGAGAAAATACAGAAAATCGAACGGCTAAAACTGATATAGAAGTGGATGCGATCACCCCCGCTTCACCCAACTTAATCCCAGCCAAAACAGCACAAGAATTTTCTCAAGAATCTGTATCGCTACAGCCAGAAGCGCTTGGAGAAAAAACAGAAGATTTAACGGATAAAAATGAGGGAGAAGTGGATGCGATCGCCCCCATTTTACCCCATTTAATTCAATCTCAACCTTTTCCAGAATCATCTCAAGAAATTACCTTGCAACAGCTAGAAACTTTGAGAGCAAATAGAGAAGAGGTTATTACATATCCAGATGTTCAATTGGAAATATCTTCCGGAACAATAACTTCTTCACCGACAAATCTTGTTCAAGCGCGATCGGAAAGTCCGAGTTTAAACCTTCTCAAACCTTTGGGCAATTCAAAATTTATTGCTCAAACCACTGACTTATTGCTCTCTAATTTTGTAACTGATGCGGCAGACAAACAAGCTACTATTTCCCCGGAAACATCCCTCTCATGTAGTAGTTCCCCGCCCAATATTTCAAAATTACCAGAGGAAGATTTAGCCAATATTTCTCGCAAAGTTAACACAGAAAAACCCAAAAAGTCAGCAAAAGTTGAAAAGATACCAAATTCGTGGTCAAGTATATCTGACTTACTGGGTGAAAGTCCTAACAATGCAACAGCTAATCTAGACGATCTCAAGCCATTGGGTTTTTCGCAACAGCTAAACAACACCAACAAATCGATACTGCCAAAATTAGACAACAAATACATCAATAACAACGAACAACAAAACAATATTGGATTCGATACGCCGACATCATGGTCAAGCATATCCGAATTGTTGGGTGAAAGTTTCACCACAACAGCAGACAGCATCCCGACAAAAAACGAAGTTTCACCTGCATCCTTAACTGAACCGGAATCTTCACCTTCTTATACTCTGGCTTCTCCCAATTTCTCTGACAATTCCACACTAACTAGCGAAGCAACTTCCCAACAAATAACAGCAGGTACTCCAGCCAAAGACACATCAATAGAGGACGAACAATTAGAAGAATTGGCTCAAAAAGTTTACACCTTAATGCGACAATGGCTAGAAGTAGAACAAGAGCGTCAAGGAAACCAATTATTAGGTTATCCCATTTGGTTGAGCAACATTACCTCAATCTACGGAACTTCTGCTAAAGTAAGATCGACACCAAAGCGATCGACTCCCGGACAGCAAACAGCAGGCGCTCCTGCTGAAGTTTCCCCAGTTGACGATAAATTACAAAAACTCACCGGGGAAATCTATTACCTACTCCGACAGCGATTAGAAATCGATCGAGAACGTCGGGGAGGCTACTACACCAATCGTTTATATTAGTAATAATCCACCTACGATCGATGCTAAATTATGGCACAATTTACAAGTTCGCCCACCGCACCAATATCAGATAAATCGGGAAATTTGGTTAAAGCCATTTTAATATCCGATGATGGCGTACCGCCGATCGAGTTTATGTTTAATCCCACCGAATTAGTTTTCGAGGGAGTTGTAGAAACCTCCGAAAGTCCGGGGGCGCGCACGCAAGATAAAGGACAGCCTAAAGTGAGCTTTTCTCACGTAAAAGCTTACAAAATTACCATCAACAAAATTTTGTTTGACACTTACGAAGATGGAGGAGATGTCGTTAAAAAATACATCGAAAATTTCCGAAAAGCCGTTGAATTCGTCAAAGGCAAAGAACGCCCGCCAATTTATCAATTTATGTGGGGCAAACAAGTTTATTTGCGGCGTTGCTTCATTGAAAAAGTGAACTACAAACTTACCATGTTTCTTCCAGATGGAACACCAGTGCGTGCTGTCATCGATAGTTTAACTTTAAAAGAAGCTGACGAACCCAAAGAAAACGGGCCTTTAGGCGCTAAACCTCCGGCTAAAGTAGACCGTCAAACAGATAGCTTGAGTAACCGCAGATCCCCAAATAAAACGAATTATCGAACTCCCAGGACTTAGCAGGTGCGACAACTTTTTACAAGCTAAATCTACCCAAATTCAACCACCTAAAACTTATGACAGGAGTCCATTACCGCGCCCTACCAACACTAGAAATAGATGGCAACCAAGCTCCTCCCAACTTAATGGAAGATATTCTGCAAGTCATCGTCGAAGAAAGCCTGCATCTGCCAGGAATGTTTACCCTAGTAATTCAAAATGATTACTTTCCCGGTCGCAACCAAGACCAACGCTGGCGCTATCAAGACTTATTACAAATAGGTAAACCCGTAAAAATTGGCTTTACATCCAGCACGACAGAATCTAGAGATTACAATAAAGACAACCAAAACTACGTCATAGAAGGCGAAATCACCGGAATTGAAACCTTCTTCAGCGAAAAATCTCAAGCCCCCGTACTCGTTCGCGGTTACGATGTCGGCCACCGCTTGCATCGAGGACGTTACAACCGTTCTTTTCAGAATATGACCGACAGCGACATCGTGAAAAAAATAATTCAAGAAGTTGGTATAGAAGCTGGTACGATCGATCCTAGTGGCGTAGCCCATGACTATGCTTTTCAAGAAAATCAAACAAACATGGAATTTCTGCGGGAGCGAGCCGAAAGAATTGGATTTGAACTATTCCTGCAAGATGGGAAACTCAACTTTCGCAAACCCAAAGCAGACAGTAAAAAATTAACGCTAAAATGGTTGACAGACCTCCGCAGCTTCCGCGTGCGAGTCACCAGTGCAGAGCAAGTAAAAGAAGTCGAAGTAAGAGCCTGGGATTACAAAGAAAAAAGAGCAATTGTCTCCACGAAACAGCAAGAAAAAGTTATTACTAAAACAGAAAACGGCAAAGGTAGCGATACCAGCAATAAATTTAACGGCAAGCCACCAAAACCAAAAATGATTTTAAACTGGACTTGCTTTAGCCCCAAAGAAGCCGATACCAAAGCCCAAGCTTTGTGCGATGAATTGGGAGGGCAATTTATCTATGCCGACGCCAAAGCCGAGGGAAATACTGAAATTCGTCCGGGGCGCGCTGTCAAATTAGAAGAAATGGGACAGCACAGCGGCGAATATTACGTTACCGAAACTCGCCACAGCTATCACGAGCGAGTATACGTAACAGAATTCAGCGTGCGGGGATTGCGGGGAGGCGACATTTTAACCGCCCTTGCTCCCCAGAAACAATTGGAACCCGGACAGACATTATTAGTAGGAATTGTTACCGACAACCAAGACCCGGAAGGCTGGGGCAGAGTTAAAGTTAAGTTTCCTACACTAACAGAAGAACACGCGAGTAATTGGGCTAGAATAGTAGCAACGGGTGCGGGCGATCGGCGAGGATTTGACTGTTTGCCAGAAATTAATGACGAAGTATTGGTAGCCTTTGAACAGGGCGACATTCACCGTCCTTATATAATTGGTGCAGTTTGGAACGGCAAAGACGCGCCGCCAAATCCGGTAGCAGATGACGTAGCTGATGGCAAAGTGCGGCTGCGGACATTTAAAAGCCGCGTCGGGCATAAAATTCAGTTTGTGGAGGAGGATAAAGGTAGCAGTAAGAAAGGCGCTTATATTGAGACAGCAGGGGGTCACAAATTACGCATCAATGACAGTCAAAATTTTGTAGAAATTGAAACCAATGGAGGGCATAAATTGCGTTTGGATGACAGCACTGGCAGTATCACTTTGAGTTCCACTGGCAATATCGATATCAATGCCAATGGCATCATTACTATCCAAGGCAGCCTGATTAAACTGAACTAAAAGTTAAGGAATTAGTATATGGGAAGAGCAGCAGCTAGAATTATCGACCCAGTAGCCCATCCCCTCCCACCTGTATTAACCGGAGGGCCTGGTAGCTCTAATGTATGGATAGGCAATTTACCAGCTTGGAGAGGACTGCCGACAGCAGCAGTACCAGACTTAATAGCAGCGGTAAAAGATTCTGGCTTAGCCATCAAAAAAGCCGAACTTGCTACTGAGCTGGCTAAGGGAAAACCTCCTGCCGAAGGTCTAGCCAAAGCCAATGAAATAAAAACTAAGGCAGATGAAGCGATTAAAATGGGCAAAAAAATCGCTAACATCGCCGCTGGTGGCACAGATATTCATACTTGTACTACGCCTTTGCCACTCCCCCCACATGGCCCTGGCGTTGTAATCGATGGTAGTGCTACAGTTTTGATTAACGGGCTCCCAGCTTGTCGCGCAGGCGATACAATTGTAGAAGCAATTGGACCACCGAACAAAATTATAGCGGGCTGTTTTACCGTACAGATTGGCGGTTAATTTTTCAGATAAAACGGTTTGTAGTGCGGACTTAAGTCCGCAGATTTAGAGGACTAAAGTCCTCACTACAAACCTTAATTAGGGAGCGATCGAGATCGATATAATATATTTTGGCAGTGGGGAGGAATGAGGCAATGAGCGAACGAGTACCAGTCCAAAATAAAACCTCAGCGACGCCATCCCCGGCTGCTCGATCGAGTTCGCCCCTACTTCAACAACGCCCTTTTAGTGAGGAGCAATCTGAATCTTTTGGCAGCAATTCAAACATATCGCAGGAATTAGAAGGGATTCAACCAAAAACAATCCGCCGCAGCTTGAATTGGCAAAATATTACTGTAGAAGCGCCTTCTCGCAGCAATGGGATGTCTTTAGCTGGCGGCATTCAACGCCAACCGGAAGAACAAGAGGAAACGCCAGCAATCGAGCATCAAGTTTCAGCAAAAAAAGCAGAAATAAGTACGGGAGAATTAAGTAATTTAACGAGAGCGACTGAGGGGCGATCGGTCCAACCAAAAATCGATCGTGGTAGGTTAGATTGGCGCAATATTTCTGTAGAACCGCCCGATCGTAGTGGTGGTGAAGCTTCCCCCCACCCGATTCAACGCCAACAGGAAGAACCAGAAGAAACGCCAGCAATTCAAGCTCAGTTTGCAGCAGATTCAGCAGAAACAAGTGCAGGGAAATTCAGCAATTCAACGATAGCCAGCGACGGGGAAGCACTACAGCCAAAAATCGATCGAGCTGGTTTCAATTGGCGAAATATTGCTATAGAAGCGCCTCCTAGTTCGGCAACTTCTAGCACTCATCCAGGAGGAATTCAGCGTCAAGAAACCTCTGATGAGAAGGAAGGGGAAGAATCAGCAGAATCTCTCCAAATGCAGTCAGATGGGGCAATTCAGGCTAAATGTAGTGAATGCGAACAACAAGAAAAAGCAGAGCAAACTAACTCTTCAGTTCAAACCAAACTAACAGTTGGCGCACCGGGGGATAAATACGAACAAGAAGCTGACAGCATGGCGGCGAAAGTCATGACCATGCCAGACTCAGCCCTACAGCAGCCAATTCAACGCCAAACAGACGAAGAAACAGAAGCAGTCCAGATGCAACCTCTGGTAAATTCCATCACTCCACTGGTACAGCGCTCGTCGGGGGAGGAAGAAGAAATCCAGATGAAGTCGGGGGCGCAACGAGCGTCTGATGGGAGTTCTCAGGCGAGTTCCAGCATCGAAAGCCGGCTCGCCAGTTCCCAAGGTGGAGGTAGCGCTTTACCCGATGATGTACTCCGTTTCATGGAGCCGCGCTTCGGCGCTGATTTTAGCTCGGTGCGAGTGCATACCGACTCCGCTGCGGTGCAGATGAACAAAGAGTTGGGGGCGCAGGCGTTTGCTCGCGGTAGCGATATTTACTTTGGTGCTGGGAAATCTCCCGGTAAGAATGAGTTGACGGCGCACGAGCTGACGCATACCGTACAGCAGGGTGGCGCTAGTCAGGCTAAGCCCGACCAAAAATCCACTGGCAAAGATAAAGACAACAAGGATAAGCCAACTCAGACAGAAGTTGCTACTGAAAATCCCAAAGTAAAAAATGAAGGTTCCAAGGAAGATAAAAAAACTCCTACGGATGCAGGAACCAAGACAGCAGTTAAAGATACTCGTAAGGCTGTAGCAGAAGTAACAGAGAAAGGTAAAGCATCAAAACAAGCTACCGCCGAAAAAACTCCAACAGCTAAGGACGCTACTGCTAAAGCTAAAACCTCCCCAGACAAAACCGCCACACCCAAAAAGGCTGCTACAGATAAAGGCAATATAGAATCAAATGAAGTAGCAGAAGTTAATGCTCAGCAGGAAAAAGTAGCGGAACAAGAGGAAGCAAAAACGGCTGTAAATGAAACCAATGCCGGCATGAAAGCATCGGTGTCTGGCGCTGAGCAAATGGCTAATACAGGGATAAACTTTGCTTCAGTACCAGCAAAACCGATGTTTGCCACGACAGAGGAAGGTATTAGTGCTCTCCAGCCAGAAGAAGTTTTGGGAACGGCAGGCAATAATCTGGTTCTTTATCAAACAGATAATCCAGAAAAATCCTTAGCTGCTAAGGAGGCTGGGATTGCGGTACATAAAATTCCTGAAGACAAAGCGGCAAATACGCGGGACCAGCAACGCTTACAGGCTGAAGCCGCTATTTCTAAGTTCGTAGCTTCTGGGGGACAGAGAACGGCAAAGATCGCTGCTTTGGGAACAACTATTGAGCCCCGCATACAAACTGCAACTGCCCAAGCTAAAGCCTCTGTGGAAGCTGCGATCGCACAAAATCAAGCTGCTATTACTAATGCGATCGGGCAAGCTCGTACCAAATCTACAAATCAAGCTCAGGCAGCAAAAAGCCAAATAACGGGTCAGCATACTACCGCCGTTGTTGCTATCCAAGCATCAACCACAGCCGCCCGTCAGCGATTGCAAACAGAATACCAAGCGACGCTCGCTCAGCTTACCCAAATTGAAACAGGCATGGCAGCGCGGATCGCCGCACCCTTCAACACAGCCGCCCAAGACTTTCGTGCTGCGGGTGTCAAAGTCGGGCAAGAAGCACTTCAAATTGGGCAAACTTTCCAAAATCAATACGCCAAAGAATCTCCCCCAGAACCCAGTAATGCTGTAACAGAGTTTCTCGAAAGCTTCGATCGAGAAACTTACGTGACAAATTGGCGCAAAGCTAAAATGGACGCAGCCCGCGACTTGGCAGCTAATTACAATAGTGGGTTAATTCAAGATGCTAACGACAAAGCTAACCAGTTAGCCGGGAATCAACCACCTGTTCTGCAAGGAATGCAGGATCTAGTGGCTGCCACCCGTACATCGCTACAAACCAAGCATAATGCTGCCCTGCAAGAGCTTAACCAATCCGAACAGCAAGCCATACAAACAGCCAATACCACTCGCGATAGTCAACTCCAGAGTATAGACCAAAATCTTCATGCTACCCTGGCATCTTTACAGCAAATGCAGGCAACCCAGTTAAGCCAGGTAAAAACAACAGGTCAACAACAAAAACTGGGTATCGATCGCAACGCCAAGCAAGTAACCGCCGTACTTCAGCAAGGAGTTAACCAAGCTGGTCAAAATCTACAAGGAGCATTTCAACAATTTTGTACTCAAACGCAGGGGATTAAAACACCGAATATTCAGGTGATTAACTCAGTGATTGCTGAAGCCCAAACGCAGTTAGATAGCTTGACTGCTGCTACTCAAACTGAACTGGAAAATGGGATCGATAATTCTGCCGGAGGAATTATCCAACAAAGTCAGCAAACACTGGAAAGCCTTAACACTCTCGGTCAACAAGCAGCAGCATCTGCTAACAACGTAGCTGAAGAATTTACTAGCAGCATGGCGCAGGAAATCCAAAGCGCCACTCAAGCTTTCGCTCAGTTAAAAAGCGGTCATACCAACGCAGTTAATGCCAGTGCAGATAAGGCAGTTGGGGAATTGAAGCAGATGACCGCCGATGTCGGGCAAAAACTCGAAGGTGTCATTAATAACCTCAATCAAAAATTAGGAGAAAGTGCTGGACAACTAGAAACTGGGTTGAGAGGTTCTCTAGCTAACTTGCGATCGGAAATTCCCACGAAAGCGGATGAAGCTGCTAAAAAAGTGCAGCCAGCTTGGAAGAGCGTGCTGAAAGTTGTTATTGATATTGTTATTACTGTAGCAGTGACAGTAGCGATCGCTGCCCTCGCTGCATCAGGGGTAGGATTAGTTGCCGCTATTGGTTTAGCAGCTCTCATCGGTGCTGCTGGTGCATTGGTGAAACAGGGAGCCAATGACCTAATTGATGGAGAAATGTCCTCTTGGCAAACCTACGCCAAAGAAGCCGGAATTGGTGCAGCTACGGGAGTTTTGCAACTGGTAGGACTCAGAGGCGCAGATAAGCTGGCTGGTGCTAGTTTCTTGGCAAAATCCAGTACCTTTACTAAGGGTGCTGTGAAACTCGGTGTGGAAACGATGGGTGACACTGCTGTCAATATCACTCAACAATTAGGATCGGGTGAGAAATTCTCCTTAGCAATGGTTGGTAAGAGCTTTGGTAGCTCGTTATTGAGTAATGTTGGCGGTCAAGGTCTTAATAGTGCCTTTGGCGGTCTGGGCAAGAAGTTGGGTGTATCGCAAATCGAGAATAAACTTGTCAAGGCAGGAGGAGAATTTGCTGTAGATACAGTAAAAGATACTGCTATTGATGTAGCGAACAATGTTGTTATTGAGGGTAAAGATTTCTCAGCAGATATGTTGCGCGATAGTACTGCGCGATCTGCCCTATCCAATGTTGTCAAGGGAGGAGCGAATAAAGCTTATGGCGATAAATTGCGTTCTCTAGGTACAAATGATACAACAAATCCCACAAAACCTATCACAGACACACCGGAAACTCGACCAGTAACTATTGACGAACCCACTCATAAACCAGTAGCAGATTCCTCTGATTCCAAACCAGTAACTATTGACGAACCCACTCATAAACCAGTAGCAGAACCCTTTGATTCCCAACCAGTAACTATTGACCAATCAACTCATAAACCAGTAGCAGAACCCTTTGATTCCCAACCAGTAACTATTGACCAATCAACTCATAAACCAACAGAGAAAACAACAGAAGCTCAACCCGTAAATGCTGATGAATATATTAACAAACCCACCAAAAATGAACCTGATGAAGACCAGCATAAAACATCTGATAGCAATAAATCAGAAATTGAAACTCCCAAGGAACGCAGCACCCACCACGACCAGCCAGAAGTCGAGCCTGGAATAGTTGCTAAAGAGAAAGCGGCTGACGGACACGATATTAAAGTCCTCAAAGATGGTCGCGTCGTCCGTTGTTCAGATTGCGGAGAAATTAGGAAGCGATACGCTAACGAACTGGAGCAAAACCCTCATCTCAAACAGCGTCTCGACGAAATTGAAAAAATAAGCGAGCCGCAGGAAAAAGTTAAACAAGCACAACAGCTAGAGCAAGAATTAGCTCAAATAGCCAAGACTACGGAGCAACGCGCTACGCTTAAAGATCCAAATGCTATTGACTTCTTCGATCAAAAGTTTAAGACCATAGTGGGCGATGGAAATAATCCAAAAAAAATAGTTGCTTTTGAGCGCTATCTTGATGCTACTGCGAAAAGAGGAGATGGCGATTTAGAAAAGGGTTTGCTAGAAGATTATCGAAAAGCTAACAAGTCGCCTGAAGTTGTCTCACCTCATGGAGAAATGGTTTCCGAACTCCCAAGGTTACGTCAAGAAGCCGAAAATTTAAAAGGGGAGATGGAAGAGTGGCTAAAAACAAATAATATTAAAGGAGGAGAAAGACTTATTAGAACGATTGACAACGAGTTAAAAGGCCCTATGACAAAGATGGAAACAAAGGGTCTAGAAGCTACTAAGGCTCGTATTGAAGGCTTTGAGAATAATCTTAAAGGTGTTAGAAGTGAGTTTGAACAAGCAAAAACAGCACCACCTGGTACAGAAATTGGTGGTCATGTCAAATTTGAAGGTAAAAAGATAGAAATCGATCAAATACGTCCTGATGGAACATGGATCAATGTTAAAAACTATGAACTCTTTGGGCTAAACAATCCGAAAATTAACGAATTGATTACCCAGGCGGAAATGAACTTGCGTGCGGCTGAAGCCAATCTTGTGAACGATATTCCACCAACAGTAGTTTTTGATTTTCCCAAAGGTGTTACACCTGAAGTTGCACAAAGGCTTAGAGCTATCAAATTGAATGGTCGCCATATACAAGTTACCGGAAAAGAAATACCCTTACCTCAATCAAACTAATCACATATAATTATGTTTTTTAAAACCTTAGTAGCAGCTTTTTTTCTTGAACGTGAAGGTAATGATGGTTCATTAGAACAGTTGGTGACGCTGGCTGGAATGAAAAACCTACAATACTTGAGTGAAGATGAAAAGCTAGGATTAGGTATCCATGACCCAAGCCTAGAAATAATTTATGGACAATGGGGTGCTTTTGGAGATGCTTGGGCAAGGCTTGATAAACTTGAGTATCATAACTGCTTACAGATTTATTTTTCCATGAACCACTTCCTCAATCTGTGTTCTGAAAATACGGATGATGAAAATCTTCCTTTAGAACAAGATCCATTACTGCCCTTGGCAAAGACTTTCGGTAATGCCTGTGAACAATTACAAGCAGAAGTGGCTTTTTTAGATACCCATGCTCACTATGGTGATGAAACTTGGGAAAACAGACAAGGTAATCGGGATTGGGTTATAAATTATTACTCGATGCTGCTAGAATCTAACATCGATGAACTAGCTGATGAGCGATTCGGACTTCTTTATTTGAATGAGTACATGACTCAACTTTGGGACTCAAATCCGGTACGTGAAGATCGTGACATGATATTGCTTAGTAAGGGACGTTTAGCGTTTGCTGGACAAGGATCGACAAGGTGGTTGTAATATCAAATTTCGATTTTTATGGGCATAAGTAATGAGCCTCCAAAGAAAATGTTCTTCCTAAACCTAGAAAATATCTACATTGAGCGAGATGATCAGTGTTGGGGAGGTTATGGAGGAATCAACCAGGTTAGTCTGGGTCGTAACAGCCTCATCATTTATTTAAATCCTGAAATGGCGAATCAGATGAGTGGATACGACACAATTAAAATTACTTTCTCAGCTGACGATTCACAATTTCAGCAATTACAGAACGTATTGCAGCAGGTAATGCAGGGTTATGAAGGTAAATTAAATTTAGATGAAAATATTAAGAGGTTAAAATGAACAGTAAAGGGAAAGGAGTCCTATGGTTTGATTCTGGCCATTCACGTTACTTTCTTATTTCTGACAGTCGTGATATTCTAAGTGGAGACTTTATCATCTCTAACCTTAATAACGAAGAAAATAAAGTCGATCGCACTGCACTCACCCCTTTTGAAATTACAGAATCAGAAGCCCAAACCTACCTGCAAAATGAAATCAACCAAGCAATAGAGGATGCAAAAAATGCCTTATCTAACATGATAGCTTTCTCCATAGAAAAAGAATCACAACCTCCCCAATCATCGACCAAACCCCAAACGACTATCTTAGAGCTAGTTGCTGCCCTTTTAGGCATCACTCCACAAGAACTACAAAATAATCCTACAAGCGTACAAGCTAGGATACAAAATCTGTTAACGGAATTTAAGAAAATAATTAATAGTTCCCTCTCAGAAGATGCAGCCAAAATCGATCTAGCTCGTCAGCAAATGCGTTCTTTACAAACAATTCTAAAAGCACAAGGAGTAGATCTGGGGGAAACATTGGAGAATTTTCCCGAACGATTGCACGATTTATACTTCTCAAAAACACCAACACCTTATTTACAAGAATTAACTGTTAAGTTACGAATTTTTGCCGATAAACTTGATTCAGCAGCCATTAAACAAAACCTTGGAGAAGCAATGATAAATTTTGTAAATAGCTATTACGAAGTGTTTGGAAATGAAGAAGAATTAAAAGAAAAACAGAGACGAGAGCAAGAGTACAAGCACTTGGCGGAAGATGCGATCGCCCAATCTCTAAAGGACTTTAAAATGCCATCTCTTGATTTTCAAGATTTGCTAGGGCCATAACTAAAGGAGAAACTATGTCTGTTATCTATGGGGATGTGGAACCAAAAGATGCGATCGCCCAAATAGAATCATAGCCGATCGCCCGATCGCGCCAAAACCAGCGATCGCTCTTACCCAACCTTGTAGTAAAATACACCACAGGCAAAAACTGAACGCTTATGCCAGAAGATTATTACGATTATCAACCAGAAGACTACATCGGTGCCGGACCCGCATTCCCCTTGCAAGTCAACGTCCAAGGAGGCGTCCAACTCAGTTCAAATACCCAAAACATCGAAGAATCTATAGTCATCATCCTGCGCACGGATTTAGGCGAACGAGTGTACCGACCAAATTTTGGTTCTCGCTTGTCAGAATTAGTGTTTGAACCCATGAACGTTCAAACTCTTCTCCTGATCCGTTTCTACGTAGAAGAAGCATTAGAAATGTGGGAACCTCGCATTATTTTAAAAGAAGTTCGCGCCGACCCAGACCCAGTTCGAGGTAAAGTAGATATTGAAATAATTTACCAACCTAAAAACAGTCCCGATACCCGCAGCTTAGTTTATCCTTTTTACTTGTCTCCCGCAGATAAATAACCTATCAAACAAGTTTTATGGACTTTGATTTTTTACCTGAATTACCGAAATCCAACCTGGACGATCGAAGTTTTGAAGATTTAGTAGAAGAATGTATCCTCCGCATTCCCCGCTACTGTCCCGAATGGACAAATCACAACCCAGGCGATCCCGGAATAACTTTAATTGAATTGTTTGCTTGGTTGACCGACCAAATGTTAATGCGGTTCAATCAAGTTCCCCGACGAAATTATGTCGCGTTTCTAGAATTATTGGGCATTCGTCTGAACCCACCTGAGCCGGCTTGCTGCGAATTAACATTTTATCTAACTCAAGCACAACCAGAACCGATTAGAATTCCCTACGCCACCGAAGTTGCTACGGTGCGAACCGAAACTCAAGAAGCAATAATTTTTAGCACGGACGAAGAATTGACGATCAACAATCCTCGAATCAGACATTTTCTGACAGCATTAACAGCAGAAGATAGACCGGAAAATTTGCAAGATAAGGAAAGCGCGCGCGCCAGAGAGAACTCGAACAGCAACAACTCGAACAGCAACAACCAATGGTGGAACCTAGAAGAAAGCAGGCTGTTCGAGGGACAGCGACCGAATAACTGTTTTTATTTAGTCTTACAAGAAGACATAGAAAATCCAATTATCGGCAATGTTATCGCTCTCACTTTTAGAGGACAAGCTGCTACAAGCACCGGAATTAATCCAGATGACCCTCCCTTAAAATGGGAAGCTTGGAATGGTAACAATTGGCAGTCAACAATTTTGCGAAAACAAGAAGACGATCGAACAAAAGGCTTTAGTTTTAGCAACTTAGGACAGCAAGGCACTAATCCTTTAATTGATGGAGCCGATGTAATATTACATTTACCGCAACAATTGCCTAGCACCGATTTCGGAACGGCATATCGGGGGCACTGGATACGTTGCGTTTACACTTATCCGAAAGAATTACAATCGAGTTATAGCAATTCGCCTACCATTCTCGGCATCAAAGTTCGATCGATCGGCGGTGCGGTAAATGCCAGCGAATGCGTTCGGATTGAAAACGAACTTTTGGGAGTCAGCGATGGCAAAGCGGGACAGTCTTTTCAATTACAAGCCAAGCCGATTTTAAAGCGCAAACAAGGCGAACGCATTGAAGTTAGACCGATTAATCGCCCAGTCGAAATATGGCACGAAGTTACTGATTTTGCTGACTCTGGTCCCGAAGACCTGCACTATACTATTGATGCCCAAACAGGTACAGTTCAATTTGGTCCGTTGATTCGAGAACCAGCACAATTAAAGCAGAGAACCAGAGAGCGATCGCAAATCCAACCTGGGAGTACAATTGTACGTCGAAATTCCACAGAAGCACGAAATTTATCTAATATACAACCAGACTATGCAAGTAGCTCTAACGAAGCATTAGAGCGACAATACGGCAAAGTTCCTCCCCCTGGTTCGGAAATTTATATGACAGCCTACCGCACGGGAGGGGGAAGTCGCGGCAACGTGCAAGCAGAAAAATTAGTCGTAATTAAACGAGCAATTCCTTATGTTAAAAGCGTTGTCAATTATCAAGCCGCAACAGGAGGAATTGACCCAGAATCGTTAGATGATGCTGTAATTCGAGTGCCGCAAATATTGCGAACGAGAGCATCTGCCATCACACCCGAAGACTTTGAAAATGTCGCTAAAGCAGCAAGCAGAGCTGTCGCTCGCGCTCATTGCATCACCGATGCCATGAATTCGACACCCGGTCGAGTTACGCTATTAATCGTGCCGAAAGTTGACACGGAAACGATAGATTTTCGGTTGGGGATGAACCCCGATCGATATTTTACCCTCAACTCTCAATTGGAAACAGAAGTTCTCGAATACATGAAAGATCGCAAGCCTCTGGGAGTGCAGGTAAAATTGCAAGAACCAGAATATGTCGGAACGAGCGTGACGACTGAAGCCGTCATCGAACCGAAATACAACAACCCGCGCGCTATCGAGCATATCCGCACTCAATTGCTGATAGCTTTATACCGCTTTCTCAATCCCCTAACTGGTGGAAGTGAAGGGAAAGGTTGGGATTTAGGTCGCCCCGTATCTCGTTCGGATATCTTTGCTTTAGCTCAAAAAATTCCAGGGATTCGCTATTTAGGAATGGTAGAATTATTTGAGTTGCGAAAATATCCTTCGGGATGGTTTCGCGAAGATTTTCCCCTAGATATGGTCAATCCTGGTTCTTTAGGTTTAATCTGTTCTTGGGCTGATGAAGAAAATAGTCGGTTGCGATTGGGTCACAGTATTGAGTTTTTTGAGTGAGGTAAAATAAGTAATACTAAATCTCGGTTAAAAACTCCTCGCTCTAATCTTTAATCCAAAATCTACAATCTCCAATCCACAATCTAAAATCCCAAATCTAAAATCTACAATTTCCAATCCCAAATCCAAAATCTCCAATCCCAAATCCAAAATCTACAATCTCCAATCCCAAATCTAAAATCTAAAATCTAAAATCTAAAATCGCAAGATGTCTCAATCTAATTACCGTCCAACTTTAGCAATTAAATTCGCATCAATGCAACCTCCAGAAGCATCAGATTCGTCGGCTTTAGCAGGTTTTGCCGGGAATAATGCAGAAGTTGCGATCGCCAACAACCTCCTCTTGTATCCTGGGGAACCGGGGGAAATGCTGGTACAATTAGAAAACTTGGGCGATCGTTCGCTGCGATGGCGATTGGAAATTAAAATTGAAGGTAAAGAGAATTTACATTTGGATTGGTGTAGTTGGCGACAGGAAGCAGCCGAAGAAATAGCTCCCAAACAAAAAGTGGAGCGCACCCTCTGTTTCACAATTCCAGAGGATTATTTTGAAAATCAGTTTGCTTTAAACGGGAGGAGCGAGCGCTTAAAAATTAATTACGAAACCCAAGTTTCTGTCTGCGCTGTCTACCCTGAAGCCCAAACCGAACGGCAAGTTGCCTATCGAGTGTTTCACCTCTGCGTGCGTCCCTCAAGTTCCTACCTAAATTTTGTCCCAGCAATTTACCGCGAAGTAGATTTTATGGGACGATTTTTAACTATTTTTGAGCAGGCATTTGACCCGGCCGTGCAAACAATCGACGTTTTATGGGCTTATTTAGACCCTTTGACAGCACCGGAAGCGTTACTTCCTTTTCTCGCAAATTGGGTGGCTTGGCCGATCGATCGCCGTTGGGATATTAAACAACAGCGCCGTCTAATTCGCAACGCGGTAGAACTTTATCACTGGCATGGAACGCGCCGGGGATTGCGTTTTTACCTGCATCTTTATACAGAGTTACCATTAGATGAAGATTTACCAGAAGCAGAAAAACACATCAGTATAGAAGAAGTTTTTGCTCGCGGTTTTGTCATGGGACAAACGCTAATCGGTAGAGATTCGATGTTGGGGGGCGGGCGTCCGTTTCATTTTATTGTACGCTTGCGTCCAGAACCGGATAAGCAGATTGATGAAGGATTAGTTAGAAATATTATTGAGCGGGAAAAACCGGCTTTTTGTACTTACGAGCTAGCGATCGACAGAGGGGTAAGGCCGCGATCGGGATAGATAGGGTCTAGAGTAAGGTCTGGCAAAAGTATTATAACTATTCAATTAGAGAAAAGTTATCAGCATATGTAACCACACCTAATAGTTTATTGGTGGATTTTATATACAGCAGATTGCAGGTTAATAAGGAAAGTCGATCGCCCGCTTGGAGATTGTCCCATCATCAAACCATACCATTAGAGCGTTCGGCTACCTTTTATAAACTTGCCTCTTCTCTTCTGCAAGCTTACAGGTTGATTAGGTGCAGCTTCCTATTAATTACTTATGTGGCCTTCTAATTTCTTATGTCACCCTATCAGAGTTCCTGCACGGCACATATTCTTTCCAGGCAGCTAAGACTGGATGCAAGCTGAGATTGTGCGGGTTCTTTAGGAGGCACTGAAGGACGTGCGGGAGTAAAGGCGATCGCTTCCACGTCCTTCCACGATAATTCCATCCACTTAGGGGTAATGAAGTTTTCTAGCCAAAGTTTTTTATGTTTTCCAGCATGACTTTATAACTCTCCACAGCAAATCTTACCCTAAGCCAAAGTTTAACTATTTAAACACGCTATAGCTATAAACACCCGAACTGCCATCGCCCTTCCACAACTTGCCGACTTCTGAACCGCCGCATTAAGAAATCCCCGCCTACGGATGCAGTAATGCAGTAAGTATGCCAGACTCTCAGACGTGGACATAATCGCATTTATTATGAAAATAGAAGGCACGGCCTAGCATTGCTCAAGAAAATCTGCGATGAGCTCTCCACCCTCACAATCAAAACCCTAAGTGCTGCACAGCCCGCCGCTTCGTTTCTTCGCCCCGCCGATCGTACTTAGCTGTCGTCACGGGAGAAGCGTGACCTGCCAACTTCTGCACCGTCACGATATCGACTCCAGCATCGAGGAGGTCTGAGCAAAATGTACGCCGAAAATCGTGGGGCGAGAAAGAATCCACTCCAGCGAGGAACGCCCGTCGCTGCAAAATCTTCAAAACACCATCGTCCGTCATCCGTCGAAATTGAATTTCTCCTCCCTTACGGATGGGAAAAAGCAACGGGCCCGGCTCCTCTCCTCTCAAATTGAGCCACTTTTCTACCAACGCCATCGCTGCCTCTGGGAGATAAACCATCCTGTTTTTCTTCCCCTTCCCGAATCGAATTTCCAATGCTCCCGTAGAGCGGTTGAAATCGTCTAAATTAAGGCTGACTGCTTCAGCGCGGCGAATGCCTCCCCCCCGCAAGATAGCAATCAAGGCTGCATCTCGAACATCAACCGTACTCTCGCCAGAGCAGCTTTGCACCAGCGCTGCAATTTCATCCGGGGATAGCGCCCGCCCCCTTGGTTTTCCCGATTGCTTGACGCTCCTCACGTCCACCGCCTTGCTGTAATCCAGGGGGTCGATTAAATCTAACCGCAAAGCTTCCTTAAGCACCCGCCGAAGGGCGCACAGCATTTGATTCACCGACGCCGGGGCGTACTGTTTCTCCAGAGCCGAGCGCAGCGCTGCCGTGTGCTTGTAGCGCAATGCTGCCCAATTCAAAGTCATCCGATCGCACTCCGAGCCCGCCAGCAACTTCGCCATGATGTCAAGTCCTGCCGCCATCGTTGCCTTCGAGCGATCGCTCCCCAAACTATCGAGGTACACCGCTGCTGGATGCAATGCCAGCGGCACCGGTGCGTGCAACTTCAACGTTTCCGGCTGTTGCTCTTCAATTCTGTTGAGCATTTACTCTTCATAACTAACCTTATAAATACTAATTTAGACTAATTTAGACTTGCCTTTATCCAAAATTAACCTCTCAAAAGAGTCGCCCTCAGCAGCACCTGGAGGTTGGTTCTCCCCGCCTGGCAGAGGCTTGGAGAAACCGAACCAAACCCAACACCAACCATGCCCCCAATCTCGAAGAGTGCGGTCGCTACACTTTCTATGCACACAACCCGAGCCCCCATTGCATCGGCCTGCCTAACTAATTATTTCTCGTGTCCCAATATCAAGGTCGTGTTGCGGGGTTTGTACGAAAGGAAGCCCAAAGTGCGAGCGTGATTTTGAGTTGGATGCGAAAGGCGATCGAGATGGAAGATGAGGTGAGTCAAAATCGAGATGTCAACGGATTAGATAGATGCGTCGGAAGGGGGCGTAGACATCGCTCTCAAGTACAGCCATTGACTCTTACACATTTTAGAGAAGCGCTTTGAGCTCTTACTACTTGTTGAACTAGCGACACATAACCTCTTGGGCGATCGCGTTTTTAAGGAATGAAAAATAAATAACTTAATGAATTACTCAGGTTGGGGTACGGCTCGATAATTCCATTTGGGCAAATATT
>NZ_JAUBTK010000087.1:0-33241 GCF_036702455.1 Microcoleus sp. D2_18a_D3 | reverse complement strand
GTCGGTGTCGGAGTGGGAGTCGGCGCGGGCGTCGGAGTTGGCGCCGGAGTCGGTGTCGGAGTTGGAGTCGGCGCGGGCGTCGGAGTTGGCGCCGGAGTCGGTGTCGGAGTGGGAGTCGGCGCGGGCGTCGGAGTTGGCGCCGGAGTCGGTGTCGGAGTTGGAGTCGGCGCGGGCGTCGGAGTTGGCGCCGGAGTCGGTGTCGGAGTGGGAGTCGGCGCGGGCGTCGGAGTTGGCGCCGGAGTCGGAGTTGGCACGGGGACGACACTACCTCCCAATTCAAAAGAGCCGCTGTCCACGATCGCGCCTGGAATGCTGTCGCCATCTTGAGGGCGAGTCACGCCGCGCTGATCCGTAGTGGGTGCGCCGGTGGCAATCCCTTTATCAATTGCCGGACTTCCTGTCAGCAGCGGCCTGACTAAAGCGCCGTTGAGGTTTTGCAAAGGGCCAAGTAAGGGGTCTGCGATCGTCACACTTGCCGTCGCATTGACATCGCTTCCGTCATTGGGGTTTTTGGCCGGCCACTGAAAATTCCCTCCTTGATCGCTATATTGGGCGGTGACGTGTTGCTGAATGCCCCAAGGGTTTCCTCCGTTAGCCGCTGTATTGTTGGAAAGAATCGTGTTTTTGAGGGTGACATTATTGGCAGCGGCGAAGATACCTCCACCAACCCAGCCTGCAGAATTATCGGCGATCGTCGTGTTGAGAATGGTTGTGGGTGCACCAAGAGTCATTGCACCGCCGAGTTTGTTGAAATCACCAGCAGCAAACGCCGTGGAGTTGCCAGAAAACGTACTGTTAGTAATCGTAGTAGGGGCATTTCGCATCCACAGGCCGCCACCTTGATTATTGGCTTTGTTGCCCGCAAAGGTGGTGTTGGTAATGGTCAATCCCTGGTTGGTGCTGTCGCTCAAAATCGTTACCCCACCACCGTTTCCACCATTTCCACCGTTGGGTAGCGCCAGAATTTCGTTATTTTGGAAGGTGCTCTTTTCCAAAATAACCTTGTCTTGGCTGCCGGTGAACAGATAAGCTGCGCCTCCTTCACCTCGACCTTTATTGTCTTGAAATACGCTATTGGTAATCTTAATTGTGCCGGAAGCTTCGCTCGGATTGCTGGCTCGATCGGTATAAAGTGCGCCGCCGAAACCCCTTAAGAAAGAATTGGGCTGCCCTGTGGCGAAAGTGGCTGCTGTGGTGTCGTTGCCGATGAATCGGGAGTTGTCAATTGTCAGCTTACCTTGAAGGCTGTTAATTGCCCCGCCGTTAATTCCTTTGTTGTTGGTGAAGTCGCTGTTGGTGACTGTAAAAGTTTTGAAACTCAAAAAGCCGATCGCACCTGCACCGCGTTCATCGTTAGCTGCGGTGGCGACGTTGCCGTTGAATTTACTGTTGGTAACAGTCAGGGTATTGTTGAAATTACCGAAAATTGCGCCACCGCCTTTATCGGCTACGTTGTTGTTGAACTGAACGTTTTCTACTGTGAGGTTTACTTCGTCGGTTGTGCCGATCGCGCCACCTCGCTCGGTAGTTTTGCCGTTAGTAATAATGAGGTTTTTGACCACAAAATTAGTAGCAGTCGCAACGTTGGCGTTGACAAAAAACGCGCGGGATGCGTTGTTGCCACTGATAGTTAAACCCGCTGCTGCGGCGCCGTCAATCGTGATGTTTTTGCCAGCGGGAATATCTAGTTGACCGCTGGTGAGGGTAATGGTTTGGCTCGCTAAACCTGGGGCGAAGGTAATGATATCGCCGGCAACAGCGCTGGCGATCGCAGCCCTTAATGAACCCGGCCCGCTATCGCTATTGTTGGCTACTACGATCGTAGCTAAATCCCCTTGGTAACTTGCCATCGCCTCTGGCTGCAAGGCTAAGTCCGATTCAATTTGACCCTTAGCAAATTCTAAATTCCAGTCGCCGCTACGGCCGGTTATGTTGGTGGATGCCGCAACGTCAGCCCCGGTTAATTGACTGAATCGATCAACGAAATTAGCACCTGTACCGCTTGCTACATCGCAGCCGTACAGCATAAATTCAGCTTGTGGGGCTAGTGAAGTTTGCCACTTTTCCAACTGGCTTTTGTATTGCTCTATGTTATCGGAACCCAGAGAGGTATTGCCTAATTGTAGGCTGCCTGAACTGCCGTGAGAAATAATGTGAACCGAGTCTATCGCCCCGTTAGTAGAGGCGTATTTTTCCATCTCGGAGGTGATTTGTTCGATGCCGTTTTTGGTGCTATCGAGTATTACTACCTGCTGTCCCGGCCGCACTCCCGCTGCAATTGACTCGTAATCTTTCACGCCGGAGTCAATGAAGACTAAGGAGCCCACTGGCAGTTTTTCAAAAGCAGATTGTGAGTTAACTTGAGCGAATGTAGAACTCATATTGGAGACTCCATTAAGGGCATTATTAGTAGATACACCCCGGAGTTATCTCATCAGGCTTATTTCATTATATCTTAACATCCAATTTGGAAATGGTGTCATTTTAAAAATATTTTTATTGATTTATTTTGCTCGACATTTGCATTTCCCATTTTGACTAAAATGGAAACTTGAGCCTCTATCTATGGGAATAGATCGCAATATTAATCGGGAATCTTGAAATAAATCTAGGTTCTATTATCCAATTTTTTTTGACCTTATTTTGCTAATAGTAGGCTGAGTTGAGGGATGCGGAAATAGTGGAGGTAATTCACCCCCGAATAACTCCTCTTATATTTAGTAGTTTTTATTTGAGTGTGAGATTTTACGTATAGGCACAATGCACTAGAGTTTCCCTAGCTGTATTTCATCCAAGGGAAAACTGAATTATGTAGATATTGAAGAATTCTCTATGCTTTGAAGCTGTTAGGTTTGCGATACACCCAAATACTGATTACCAGGACGTTTGGTCGCATTTACTAACAGTCAAAACGGTCTAATATTAAGTGGAACCCATCGCTGGAAATCAATTGGCTTATGGGGTGCTACCGACACTGTGAGGACTGCCATCCTCACTACAAACGTGATTCAAATTATTCAGCGGGAGTTGATATGATTGCTGATTTAGTCAGATCGAAATCGTTGATTGCGATCGCGCCTGCCTTCCTAATTACAATTGTATTCGGGTTCAGTCGCCCTCGGTACGTTCCATACCCTGCATTAAATCACTCTCCTTAATTAGCAAACAGTCGATCGCGCCCACCGCCGTTGCTGAGTGTATCACTATATCGATCGGCATAACACGAATCAAGTCCGCTGTTTTGAGTCAGATAACTATGCGATTTTGGCAATTGACTTTTGTATGGTTCTAGGTAATCTGAAATGAGGATAACAAAGCCTAATTGCACTTGGTTCGAGCTGCCATCACAAGTTGTGCGAACTTTGTCAATCTCTCTAAGGATAGAGGCCGATTTTTGAAGTGCCGAGGTAATTTTCTCGATGCAGTCAGATTCCCCAGCCAAAATTCTGGAAACAAAATATCCACCTTCATTGATGCTGGAGTCCT
Organism: Microcoleus sp. D2_18a_D3; assembly: GCF_036702455.1. Lineage (NCBI taxonomy): Bacteria > Bacillati > Cyanobacteriota > Cyanophyceae > Oscillatoriales > Microcoleaceae > Microcoleus > Microcoleus sp. D2_18a_D3. Next base: position 29,755 of record NZ_JAUBTK010000087.1, on the reverse strand, counting down.
TGAATACAAAGCTTTTGGATGGGGAATTTGCGTATTCCAAGGCGGGACTCGTTTCCCTTAAAGAAGTCAACATATTCCGTCCTCCAAAAGTGTGTTTAGCGGTAGATACAGCCTTGGAGTCAGAGCTTCTGAAACTGCCAGCGACCTTATTTATTTCGCTCATTCTTATTTCACCTATCTATCAGTTTGCCCTATTTCTGCAGCACTGCCATCCGCGATCGCACGGAATTTATATTCTGCGTGTTTTCCCTTACTTCCGGCAAACGCGCAATTACCGATCGATCCGGTATCCTATCCGTGATCCCACTTTCAAAAAAGAATCCAACTGTAAGCCCGTGCTTCAAACCTCGATAGTCTTCAGTCATTCCCCCATGTAAAATCTAAAATCTAAAAGGGTATGACACTTAGTAGATTGGCCTCGCAACTGCACCGATCAAGATTCTGTGGAAGATGGCGGTTTTTTCCCTGCATTGCGAATATTAATAATCTTGTTGAGCGCCTCAAACCAAAAACCAGCCCCCATAGAAATAGCTACACCGCTCAATATCCAACCAAACAATTTTTCCATCAAAGCCGGCCACAATAAATTCCTCTGTTTATCTCGTTTTAAGCTATTCTGTTCGCTCCATCCCAAAGGCAGGGCTACCTCATCCAAAGCTATATCTACATCCTTTTGAACTTTTCTCAGACTTGTTAAATTATCTAATTTAGTCTTAGCATTTTTTTCCACCAACTGCTCAGCGTACAAATTAACAGTCGATCGCAACATCGAATCCTTCGACAACCGATTAATAATATGAATGGTATCAGCATTAGCAGCAACAGCGATCGCAGTTCCGAGCAAAATTGCTACCCCTCTAGCATTCCGCTTGTAAACACCAGAAGCACGCTCCATCGATTGGTCAAACCAAATTTCAATTTCTTTCTGAAACCGCTGCAACTGCTCTTGAGTATCTCCGCCGCCTTTTTCAGCGCGCTGCGCTAAAATATAAAGGCTGCGTTTCAAAGATTCTGGCATACTGTCCAAGGTTTCTTGAATTTGTTGATAAATCGGACTCTCCTCTTGGAGTTCCATAATTTCTGCTGCCGACTCTTGACTTTTTTTAACAGTATTTAACAGATTGCTGAAACTAGGTTGTAGTTGCCCTAGCAGCGCCACCCGCTCATTTCTGCTGTCAAAACGAGCCTTCACAAATGCCATCTGCCTCTGAAATTCTCTCCCTCCCAGCTCGGTTTCTGGTAGATAAACCTGAGAATCCTTAATATAAAATCCTAGCTTTTCAGACATCCGATTTAAGCTGTTGTTCAAACTTGCTAAATTGTTTTGGTAATCTTCAACAACTCGATTGAACTCCGCAGTCAGCCACCTAAATTCTTGCTCAATAATCGGTTTAGTAGCATCCGGCAAACTCAGATTTTGTCCAATCTGTTGAATTTGTGCTAATTGTAAATCTTTAAATCTTTCCAATCGGGTTTTAGAGATAGAACTGAGCAAACTAGAAACCTTTAAAGTCTCCAAAAGGCTAGCCGAAAAACACTCGGCTGGAATATAAGAAGGCCCACTGGATTTATTGCCGAAAACATTTTTAGTACCCGTAACTCCGTGGTACAAATCCCCCATGCGGTGCGTAACAGAGCGGAATCCCTCTGATACAAGCCCTTTCGCTCCCTGATTCAAATCCTTGATAATCGGATTGGCGTAAATCGAATGAGCTAACTGTCCGACTCGCTTAAGTTGCAGGGGATCTTTCGCGGCTTCGCTGCCTCCAGAAATTAGCACTTCGATCGACTTCTTTAAATGTTCCGCCCGCCACTGCCAAACAGTAGCAATCAGTTCCTGAATTTCCGAAGCTAGCAAGCTTAAAGTCAGGTAGATAAAGACTAAGCCAATGATAATATCTATAATTACAGGCAAATTCATAAAAAAACTCGGTAAGTGGGAAACGAGCGCGACTTCAGTCCTGAGAGGGAAGCGACTCGGCGATTTCAATCGCCTTGAATCTTTCCCCTTTCGGGTTGGAGGGGTATGGTTGCCCCTCCGATGAGGTATGGTTGCCTCAGTCTCCCTTGCGGGGTAATGTTCGCCTCGACCTGGTTATAAAGGCTTGTTAGACCTGCGACACTGTTTCAGTGACTTTAAAACTGTTTAATCGCAGGTGACAGAGCCCAAAACTGGCGGATCATTCGCCGGTGTCGTGACCTAAATAACGTCTCCTCTTGCGAGGGGTCTGGTCAGCATAGCTTGCTCGATTTCTCTTACAAGCGAGCGTGGCTTTAGCCCGCTCGTTACTGACGGTATTTTCCTAGTCGCAAATAACTGCTGTCTAAGTTTACCTTCAGTTTGGGACGCTCAAAACTCTCTTAACTTATGTCAGAAATCTTTCCATTCCTGGGCCGCAAACCGAAAAATCGCTGGAATGACAGCTTTACAGACAAAGTGTGGATGCTGGCTTTTCTGTTGGCTGCAGTGCTGATTTTCGGGCTGAATCTGGGCGGCGTGGCTTTGCGGGATTGGGATGAAGGCATTGCAGCGCAGGTAAGTCGCGAAATTTGGCGCGGCCACTTAAATTGGCTGTATCCGACGATCGACTCTATGCCTTATTTGAACAAACCGCCGCTGGTACACTGGCTAATCGGGCTATGTTTTGCAGCAGGCGGTGTCAGCGAATTGACGGCGAGGTTGGTACCGGCGATGCTGACAGCGACTTCAGTGCCCTTGCTTTACGCCATTGGCAGGGAGTTGTTTCCGCAGCGTTCGATCGCCATTTTTTCTGCCCTCGTTTATCTGACGCTGTTACCGGTGGTGCGGCATGGACGTTTGGCGATGTTGGATGGGGCAGTTTTGTGTTTTTTGCTGGTGGCGATGTGGTGTTTGCTACGATCGCGCCGCGACTTGCGCTACGCTTTGGGCGCGGGAATTGGGTTCGGACTCATTTGCCTGACTAAGGGCGTGATGTTGGGGCTGCTGCTGGCTGCGATCGGCTGTATTTTTTTGGTTTGGGATACCCCGCGACTCCTCACTTCTGGGTATCTTTGGGGCGGATTGGCGATCGGAACATTGCCAGTAGCTGCTTGGTATTTTGCCCAATGGCTGCACTACGGCCAATATTTCATCCACACTAATTTAATTAACGAATCTTTCCGGCGCATTTCGGAACCTGTGAGCAGTCACAGAGGCCCGCCTTGGTATTATCTTTTAGAAATTTTAAAATTAGCTTGGCCGTGGCAGTTATTTTGGCTACAAGGGCTGCGTCTGAGTTGGGAAAATCGCAGTTTTGCCGGGCCAAAATTAGTATTGGTTTGGACTGGAGTATATCTGCTGGCTATTTCTGTGATGACTACTAAATTGCCGTGGTATGTTTTGCCAATTTATCCAGCTTTTGCTCTTGCTGTTGGCAGTTATCTCGCTGAAGTTTGGGAGCAACTGTGGCTGCCGCCAGAGCCGATCAAAGAGGAAGCAGAAGAACGTTTTGATGCGATTTCTTTGTTGCCTCATCCCGCGATTTTGGCAATGCTGGGTGTAGTTGCTGTCGTCGGTTGCGTGTACTTCAGTGGCTGGGTACGGATCGGGGGACAAATTGCGCCTCCAGAGCGAGATTTGCAGTTAATGCTGATGTTTGTAGCTTTGACAATGACAATGGCGGCTGTGTTGCTGCACCGCAAAGACCGGCAGTTTATATTAGTTTTAATTTGGGGAACTTACCTGACGCTGTTGGTATTGATGGCTTCAGATAACTGGGTTTGGGAACTGGGCGAGGATTATCCGGTTAAGCCGATCGCCGAAATTGTCCGCACAGGAACTCCGGCGGGTCAACAAGTGTTTACTTCTCACCGCTTGGGCCGTCCATCGCTGAATTTTTATAGTCAACGCCAAGTTATTGTCGCCGACGCGCCCACGCTCAAACAGAAATGGCAAACTCTTCCTCAACCTTATTTTCTGTTAGAAAAACCAGTTTTAAAACATTTAGGTTTGCAGAATGCTGAGATTGTGAAAACAGCGGACGATTGGGTTTTGGTAACTCGAAAATAAGCGATCGTGTTTGTCCAAAAATTAACGTAGAAGATGGTTTAACCAACTATCTATAGCGAGTCTAAATCACTCATGCAATCTGTAGGGGCGGTGCCCCCGTGCCCGCCCTCCGAGAGATTGGGCAACCACGGGGGGTTTGCCCCTACAAGAATTATGCAAATGATTTAGAATGGCTATATATGAGAAACCAACAATCTCAAAAACCCCCTACACAAACTCAACCTTAAAAAGCTTACCCAAAAATGTTACACTAAACAAAAGCCTCAGTTAAATGCTCTCTAATAGAACTATGCAACTTACTGAACAACGATACTACTCGATCGAGGAATATCTAGCACTAGAAGAAGCTGCTGACTACAAAAGCGAATACATTGACGGTGAAATATTTCCTATGGCCGGTGGCTCTACCAATCACAATCAAATAGCTGGCAATTTCTATGCCGAACTAAATTTTGCCTTCAAAAAGCTCGACTATCGAGTTTTCATGAGCGATGTCCGCTTGTGGATACCCAAGAAGCGCATCTATACTTATCCCGATGTAATGGTAGTATGTGGGGAGCCGGAGTATTATAATAACCGCACCGATACGATTACCAATTCCAGGGTAATTATTGAGGTTTTGTCATATTCAACTAAAGGATACGATCGCAGCAAAAAGTTTGAGGGATACCGCACAATTCCCACTCTTGAAGAATACTTATTGATCGACCAAAATCGGAGATATATCGAACATTTTTCTAAGATGGATAAGAACCGATGGTCGTTTGCTGAGTACAATGAATCGGATGAGACGATCGCGCTTGCTTCAGTATCCTTTGAAATTGCTGTGGCAGATATCTATAATAAAGTGAATTTTGAACAAGTAGATCAAGAAATTGCCCCTGAAAAATGATTGTAGGGGCGGGTTCACCAACCATCTGTGCCACTAATTAAGAAAATAAATAAACCCGCCCTGCCCGACAAAAAATCTCGATCGCCCGCAATTACCGTAGGGGCGGGTTCACCAACCATTTTTGCCACTAATTGAGAAAATAAATAAACCCGCCCTGCCCAACGACAAATCCGAATCAATATTCTTTGCATTCGATCGCACATCAGGTTAATCTAGGTTATTGGTTGGGTGGGGGCGGGTTTATCTAGATTGTCTGCTGGTATTAAATATTATTCGTAAAACCCGCCCCTACGATAGCGTGTAGGGGCGGGTTTCACCAACAATTTATGTGAAACACTAACAATCTCAAAAACCCGCCCCCACCCAACTTGAGGATGTCGAGCGTTTCCATTCAATTAGTTTCCCCAACGAGTGGGGAGACTACCTACTCTACCTCCGGGGGTTAGCTTTTCTTATTCTACTATCACTTTTTTAGGTTCAGTCTCTCGTAAAAGAGATTATTACTACTCCTAAAAGAACCAGGAGAAATAATGCAAAACCTATAATACCTATAACAAATTGATTATTAGCTATAAAAGAATTGGATAGTAATATATCTCGAATTATTTGTCTCATATTTATAAATTCTCTTCCAACATCTGACTATAAGCTTCCCGATTATTAGTTGTCTCTATTAAATGAACTCCAGCATTATTAATACTTTCATCTACAATTAATCGTTTCCTCCTTCTATTCTTGCTAGTTGAGTAAACACATCTATTTGTTTCCATTCAATTAGTTTTCCCAGCGAGTGGGGAGTGTTTAACGTTAATTTCCGTGGCTGCGATCGGTTGTTTCCATTCAACCAGTTTTAAAACATTTAGGTTTGCAGAATGCTGAGATTTTCCAAACAGCAGACGATTGGGTTTTAATAGCTCGAAAATAAGCGATCGTGTGTGCCCAAATTATCGTAGGGGCGGGTTTCACCAACCATCTATGTCAGAAACCAAAAATATAATAAACCCGCCCCCACCCAACGAATGAGAATAGTTATATTTTGCCCCGATTATGGGGCTTTTTTTGTGCTTGTTAATTCTTCGCAACTAGGATTGATTGCAGAAATTTGAGTTGTAAAAGTTTGTCTTTGGAGTTTTCCAGAGGTTAAAGATTTAGAGCTTTTGGCACTACACAAGGCTCTGATTTTTTAATTTCTGTTTGCGATGTCGGGTGGAGTCGAAGCCTCCTTCGATTCCGCATTAATAGAGACTTCGACTAAATTTGTCTTAACTACCTATTTCTAGCCAGTGACAATTTAACTTGCTAGAGAGTGCCGTAACCCTTCGGCTGGGGGATAGGAGGATGCCTTAAAGACGTTATTCTATGCGGTAGAGGCGTCCCCTAAAGGCATCCCCCCAAAACTAGACTATTAGAAATCTAGTCTTTTGTCAACAGCTATTTATGGTTTCCCTTAAACTGTCGCATTAATAGAAGACTTCCACTAATTTTGTTTTAGCGTTTCCATTCAATTAATTTCCCCAACGAGTGGGGAGTAAAACTGAAATTGTTCAATTAACGATTCCAGAATTGTTTCCATTCAATTAGTTTCCCCAACGAGTGGGGAGACTTTGGAATTTTACTCTTGCGATGAACGCTAAAGATAAAGGTTTCCATTCAATTAGTTTCCCCAACGAGTGGGGAGTCTAAGGATAAAGTTGTTAACGGTCAAATGGTGACAACTAAAACATTCAAGTTTCCATTCAATTAGTTTCCCCAACGAGTGGGGAGTTAAGGATTTAAACCCGGTAGACGCTAGCAGATTAGATGTTTCCATTCAATTAGTTTCCCCAACGAGTGGGGAGGTCAAATTACTTGCGACTTAGATGATAGGAAGTTAACTATGTTTCCATTCAATTAGTTTCCCCAACGAGTGGGGAGTGGGATTGATATATTCCCCGATTTGTCAATAGCTCGAATGTTTCCATTCAATTAGTTTCCCCAACGAGTGGGGAGGCTTCAGGTTGGGAAGTCTGGGATGCGATTATTGAAATCGCGTTTCCATTCAATTAGTTTCCCCAACGAGTGGGGAGTTGAGGCTTTCAACAATGAACAATTCGATAAAGGAAGCCGTTTCCATTCAATTAGTTTCCCCAACGAGTGGGGAGTAGTTTGTTCAATTGTTCCTAAACCAATAGAGTCAGAGGAAGAGTTTCCATTCAATTAGTTTCCCCAACGAGTGGGGAGTTCCTCTGAGTACGTACCTCGCATAATGAACCGTACTAAATCGTTTCCATTCAATTAGTTTCCCCAACGAGTGGGGAGCCGTTATAAGTAATTTGGTTCTGATAGCAGCGTCAACCGTTTCCATTCAATTAGTTTCCCCAACGAGTGGGGAGTCTTTGAGGAATCTGTACAACGATCCTGGTTCACTAGAGAAGTTTCCATTCAATTAGTTTCCCCAACGAGTGGGGAGTTTCTAATTCATCCAATCTAAAAGAAGTCTCTATAGTTTCCATTCAATTAGTTTCCCCAACGAGTGGGGAGTTGAGAAAGAAATGTTAGAAGCTATTCAACAAGCTAAAGTTTCCATTCAATTAGTTTCCCCAACGAGTGGGGAGTACTTTTGAATATAAGGAAGAAGACCTACTCCACCATTACGTTTCCATTCAATTAGTTTCCCCAACGAGTGGGGAGGTTAATGACTCATCCAACAGAACGAGTAGAATATGTAGAGTTTCCATTCAATTAGTTTCCCCAACGAGTGGGGAGAAAAATGGATATAACTCACTACTTACTAGAGCTAAACGAGTTTCCATTCAATTAGTTTCCCCAACGAGTGGGGAGTCCTCCACATTAAACCTCATACAGCGCAAGATGTCTACAGGCAGTTTGCGAGGGGGTCGAAAATTTTCCTGACAAACGCCGCCCATCTCCGGATCAAAATCGCTGAAACCCTTGTCCAGCAATATATCGAGGGGGTAAACCGCAGAATCAGTATTTTAGCGATTTGCGTACCCCCTCGCAAGTTTCAGATAATCACAGACTTCGGCAACTCAGTAATCGATGGGCCCACACCCCAAGTTTCCACCTGACTCAAGGTATGACTCGATAGCGGATAAAACCGGATACTGTCCTCTGTCAAAACCAGCAGTCTCCTAAGTCTGTTCTGAAGTTCCGTAAACTTCCTCTTACTGAGCACGCATTCAAAAGTCGAATATTGCACCCAAGTCCCATAACCTTTGAGCAAATCATGTACCTTTTGACGGCGTTTGTTATCCGTCGAAAAAACCCGGTTTCTTTTATTTTTGCAGTTCGTAATGTGCGATAGACTTTTCTAATTCATCATGCACTTTGGCCATCAAACTCGCCGACTTTAACGAAACAAACTCTTGCTGTGAAACAAAATTCAAACAGCCTAAAACCCTAGCTTCCCATTGTTCTCGACTATCAGTATTCCAAGCCTTGAACACGTCTTTTTCCTGCAAGCCACGCAAGGAATGAAAAATAAAATTTCTTTCATCCATAGTATTAGCAGCGACTACTTGAATGTGAGAATTTTGATTCCATTTATCTCGATCTGAGTTTTCAAGTAAAGTAAATAGTGATTTACCAAACAAACCCACACTATGGTACTTATCATTTTTATTTGCATTAAACCAATGCCGTAAATTTTGAGGCAGATTTACATCATGGATATATGCTGTACTTGGTTGATTGGGATTAGAGTATTTAATTTGTGGCTTATACTTTTCTAATGCCCATTCTTTGATCGATCCTTCCACAGCGCGAAAACTGTGAAATAGAGCCTCAACGGTGTTACCCTGTCTAAGACGGATAACTCCTAAATAAGCAGCCTCATAGCCAGTCCACCACCACTGATTCAAACGCTCCTTTGCAACATCTCCCCTAGCCTTACCAAAATCTTCAAACTTAGCAAAATTCCACTGTACAGCCATTGCTAATAAATCACGAATTTCCAGCAATAGCGGATCGGAAGAATCTTTCCAGTAAGGTTTTAAAAGGCGCTCTACTCCCAAATAGTCATAACGACTCAATAGCGCTTTTGCTTCTTGAACTTGCATCCCCTGCAAATAAGTAGAGCTTTCTATGAAATCACCCTTTTTGGCTAAATCTGGTTCATACTCGTTGCTAACCAAAAACTTGACTTTTTTACCAAACTTTGCTAATGTTTCAAATTGAACCGCCGAAGAAATAGCTGGAGTTCCAGCTTGATGACTGACATAAAAGTTTGCACTTTTATCTAAATCCAAACTAGACAAAGCTTGTTGAACCAGAAACAGTGCTTTATTCCAACTATCTAATCCCTCATCTTTGGATTTAGGTTTCAATTCTAAGTAATCAATGGATTGAACTTTAGGAAAGTTTTTCTGAAAATATCGTTCAAATATCGGCTTGAGCGTGCAAGTATCCTGCCAATAAGGACTTTTCTCTAATCTCCTATCTTCCTCATCAAAAACCGCTTCCTGATCGGTCACAATCAAAATTATTTTGTCAGGATTTGTTTTACCTTTCTCTAACAGCTTTGCCGAAAAAGCATCAAGAAGCGGAAAGTGCAAATCCTGATAATATTCATCTGTTAACTGGCTGCCATAAACCATCCCCATCGCTCTAGCTGGTACAATGAAAGGTTCGTCATCATCAGTATTCGGCGGTCGTGTAGGTACAAAACGGCGATCGTATAATTGACTTCTGACCTTTTTGAACAAAGTCCCCCAATTGTCATCAGTTTTGAGTTTGACATCGCTGCTGCCAGTTGTCACAATCCAGATATTCATAATTATTCCTCAGTTGGCCAAAGTTTGATAAAGTCGCTCTGATTCTGTAAAAACTCAAGAAAATCTTGAGTCTTGTCCGATTTATCTGGAAAAATGGTCAAAAGTTCTACATACTCTTGCCTTTTTTGTCTCAATTCTCCCGTTCTAGTTTTGTGATAGCGAGGATACATTCGATGCCAAATGCGACCAATATTATTGAGTTGTCCCGTCAAATCAGTTTTCTTAATTAACTGACTTCCTGAATATGCACGGTGAAACCAGTAAATTGCTTCGCTGCTGTTTTTGTCCTCAGCAATTCTTCCCCAAACTTCTACTTTATCGGGATGCCAAACTTCGCGCCAATCATTAGCGTGACGGCTTGGTTCTAAATTATTAACTTTTAACCATTCTATTGCTCTCTGCTGACCCTCTGCCAGAAATTTAGTAATGTTTTTGAGGTCATCACTAGCAGCCGTGACGTACAAATCCTTTGAACTTTCATTAAACTTCCAGTGACAGCCGATCGCGGGTTTGTCATTTTTCTTGAAATACTCTGGGAAAAACAGGCTATGATCGGCTCGCCGCCACGACTTGCCAAAACCGCCAAGCAAGAGAGAAAATTTAATTAAATAAGTGACAAACTTTTTTAACTCCTTCTGCGGATACGTATTATTTAGATTCAGAATGTCCAGCCTTCCTGCCTGTAAATCGTAGGTAGGCATGACAACCGGATTCCTCCGCGGATAATATGTGTGTTCACCAAAATCGAGCTCCTCAGCAGTAAAATTAATCCCCAACTGCCCAATAATTGCCCCTGTATCATCGCCTCTTTCACCAATTCCTCCCCAAAGTTTCTTCGTTAACAGTTGCGTTGTATTAACATCCGTGACCCCAGCCAACAACCGCAAAGTATGACCCCGCAGGGCAGCTTTAAACATATTGTGCCGAAATTCTGGGGTTTTATTCAGCAGTTGGGACGTTAACCCGCAGCCGCTCAAATTGACCGAAAGTAAGATGCGATCGGCACTTTTGACCTCTGCCATGCGGCCGTAGCCTGCACTTACCCTAGAACCAATTCCGTGCCCTAAAGCTTTTTCCCAAATTTGCCAAATTTCGTCCCATTCTTGTTTTCCAAGCTGCTTGTTGCTGGAAATACCAAATTTTAATTTACACTGATAAAGCGAGATTTGCACGTTAGCGCTGGTGACGGCATTTTCCATCACTTGGCGCTTTTGCTGAGAGTGAACGACATCGACTAAACGCTCTTTTTCTCCCCAATACATATCAGCGGGGAAGCCGCCGTGAAAGCGTAAAATTCCCGGTTTTGTAGTGCGCTGTCCGTCCTCTACAACTTCTCCTCCACAATATTTTTGTCGCTTTTCTGGAGGACACGATCGCCAAAAAGCGCCTTTCATGCTAGAACCAGGGTAAAATGGCAAACCTTTGGCGCCAATTATGGGTCGAATTACGTCTTCATCTTGTCCGCTGTTTGTAACTAAACGCCAGCTAATTGTGTATGGTTTTGTTTCCACTCCTTGCCCGAATTCAGGCATTTTTACGGGTGATTTAGTTCGACCTCGTTTGTAGAGGGGAACGCTTTCATCGGCGCTTTCGGGGACGGGAGGACAGCATTCTAACCATTGTTCCACCCACTCAGAAGCGGGACCAGCATCGCCGGCGTACTGAATTTTGCCCCTTCCTTCCAATTGAGAGCGAAACATCAAAGGAACGCGATCGCTATCACTCATCTTCTTCACCTCCATTATTGCCATTATTCTTAGTAGGCTTATAACGTTGAGTCCACCACACCATACTGTCACAAAGTTGAGTCAGCACAGCTATAGCTACTTTACGCTGTTCTACAGGAAAATCCCACAATTTATTGGCCATAATTTTAATGGCTGCTGTATCGTCAGAACTGACATTATCATTGGGAATTTTAACACCCGCATTGGCCATAATTTTGACTAGCGCCTTCCAAGTATCCCGCCAATAATCAGCTTTATCTTGATCTTTGATTAACCGAAACTGTTCTCCCCAAAATCTCTCTAAACCGTAAGCAACTGCAACGCGCATTTTGTAGGCTTGATTGAGAGCGTCTTTTTTGTCACGATATTTGACAACTAAATCGTGAGCCTCTTGGTCTAATTTGTAAGATTCCCAAGCCATAAATTATACCTCCTTTAAAGTTAGATAGCAGTGACCGAAACCAATTGATTCTAAACCGCCGAGATAAATGTCTGTGCCAGTAGAAGCGCCAAAAGGTTGCCATGTCTCTTGGTTTTCTTTGAGGGCGATCGGAAATACTAAAATTGTGCCTTCTGGCAAAGCTTCTGTATTAAAGAAAGCTCCTTTTTTAGCCTTTTTTTCCTCTTTGTCTAAAGCAACTCGACTCTGACGATATAAGGCCATATCGTGAATCATGGCAATTTCATCGTCAGCCACAACAACGGCTGGCAATTCCTCTCCTAAAGGAAACCAAGCAGACAAATCCTGAGTTGTCTCAACAGTTAAAAACCCAAAGTTAAAAAATAGCTTTGGTTTGCCATTTATGTCGAGAGCTTTTAAGGTTTGAGAACCTGTATAATTAGCTGGAGGTTTAGCTGATTTGAGAGATGTACCATCTTTTAGCTTGACATAATCTCCAGCAATTCGCTGATAGCGTTTCAGCAAGCGAGGACAAGTTACCCAGACAATTGGTTGACCGGGACAAAATACTGGCAACCACAGCAGCGAAGCATATTCAAACTTAACTACAGACTCAGTGGTACTGTCTGGTTTCCCGGATTCTGCTTCCTGACCGTACCATTTATTAGCTTCAGCTTCTCCCAGACTACGGCGGATTTCCGATCGCAATCTGCCCCGAATCGAACTACCGGGAATAATGCCAGTTTGAGTAAACTGGTCGCGGAAAATTAAGTTTAAGTTGCCGCTTTCTTCACCCGCCGTTGCTCCCACATGAACAGGAGCAAGGGTTTCAATAATACCGTAAGCTTTTTTGTACATTATTCAACTCCTTGAATTTCAATGGGCAAACACAAACCGCATCCAACTTGTTTCAGACTAAAACCTTCTTTTGGAAACCAATTTTCGGGGAATTCCCACCAAGTTTTATCTAAAGGTTCTCTGAGAAGGTAGACAGTTCCGGGAGGAACTGCATAGCGTCCCCGTCCCATTTGTCCTTTCGCGCGGTAGCGATAGGAAATGGGTTTATCTGTGAGCATATCCGGTCGTTTTTGGGAGAAATCGTCATTTTTAGGATAGCGGTATGAAAACTTGTTAGAACCCCAAACTCCCGGTGTTATCAAAGCAAATGAGCGCTGAATTGGTTGGCGTAAAAGTTTGACAATTGGACTGTCATCATCCAGTAGAACGCTCTTGATTTCTACTAAATGATTTTCGCCACCAAAGCGATACCAACCATCTGCTAAAGGATGAGTTGAGAGATAAACCAGACAATATTCATCATCCATCTGCACGGAATTTTCCAGAAACAAACCATCTTCTGCTAAAGTACAGCGTTCGTCATCTTTTGTTTTGGGGTGCAAGATGGGGACGTATTTCCAAGGAATATCAGCAACATCGCCATTTTTCTTAATGGTAGCAGTCTTATTTACCCAAGAATTAACGGTTTGCCAGCTATACTCAGGATCTAAATCTTCAGATTCGCGATGCCATTTCCCCGATTGCATTTTCCATTCATCCACGCCTTTTTTAGAAATAATTTTGTGCCAAGGAATGGGGACGTAAAAGTATTCAGGATCGTCTGATTTTGCCCAGAAGGGGCCAGCGACAAACAAATTATCACTAAGTTGTTTTGGAGAAATATAGGACTTAACTTTGTTGGTGCTGAAAAATAGACCGGAGAGAGTAGCTGCTTCTGGAGGGAATTTTGCCCCAGAACGTCCGACTAGATTTTCGGGCGATAAAAATCCGCCAGAACTCCCGTACATAAATCCTAAAGGACTTATAGTGATGAGATATTTGAACATAGCTGCCATCCCACATTTATTAGGTCACTAATCCAGTAAATAATTTGTTTGGATTTTTCTGAATTTGGGTAATCGCCGACGATGGGCTTCCAGTTTTTTTCTAAGTTCTTCTTGTCTTGAAAGTAAAGTTGAAAAAGAGCCAAAGCTAATTCATCATCGGCGCTGTTTTCCTTGGGATTAAAACTAATAGCATGACGATTTTTGAGATGAGCTAAATCCTTGTAAACATGACTCCAGTTGGGCTTTTGCTCCCAGCTTTTGCCGTCGCGGTCTTTGTATTGTTTGAGAATGTGCAAATAATCCCAAGGACAAGTCCACTGCACGTATTGACCGCTGTTAAAAACTACTCGAATTGTAACGCGATCGCGCCCCAAACTTTTCGCCCGTTTTTCGGCTTCCCGACAGTGTTGAAGAATATCTCGCTGCGGCACACTATGACCGGCCCAAACAAAACCAACACTTAGGTTAATATCCTGTCCGTGCTTTTTCCATTCATCGGACAATCCCATTAACCATTCTAATGCCTCTATAGGTTCTGGGGGCTTTTCGGGTTTGCTGCTGTAAATTACACCGAGGAAGTCGTCACCGCCGGCATAAACAATCCGCCCTTGGTCTTTGGGGAAATTCTTGATAAAATTTTCTCCCCAAGCCCGCATGGCCTCGCTAAACTTTTTTAGACCTTCATCTCCTTCTTTTTGAGCAATTTCCTGAAGTTTTTTGCCAACTTTATCGCCATCTCCCATAAACCAGCCAGTCCAGTGTTCTGGTTCACGAATAATGTCACTAAATCCTGCTTCAAGCGGAGATATCCCAATGTTTCTAGCAATATCTTCGTTGCGAGTAACTAACCGCTTGACTAACTCAGGAATGCTCAATCTTTCATTAGGTGCAAGAAATTTTCCTTCGGGCTCGCCATCTGGCGGAAGATTTTCTAAGACACAGGAAAGACGTTGATAGAAATCCTTAAGTTCAGCTTTTTCTGTATCGGATAGCTGCCGCCCTGGTTCTCGATGTTCTAAACCTAAACGCGGCCAGGCGATCGCATCTGTGCCAGTCAAACTCGAACTGTCGCCAATCCAGTTAATTGCCGTCCAATCACGACGCAATTTGCGAGTTTCTAGATTCTTCATCGCAGATTCTATCGAATCTCCGTGTCCCCAAAATATCTCCCAAGTGTACAAACCCCATCGCATCCACTCTTGCTGCCAAAAGTATTCCTCTTTAGGAGGTACTTCTCGTTCTATCCAAACTCGACATTCATTTAATATTTCTTGCCATGACTTCTGAAGGGTATTTGTCACGTCATTCCTGGAAAATTCCCCTTTGCCTTTCAGAAGTATCCGATTGGGCATTCCTTTTTGGATGTTCGGGGCACCCGGAGAAATGACCTTTAAACCTGATTTTTCGGCTTGCTTTACTAGCTTGTAACTCAGATAAGACAGAATCAGTGAAGCCCCAAATAAATCTCGGAGTTTGCGGGATTTCTCGATAAAGCCTTGAACGGGGGCAAAGGCGATCGCAGTGTATGCAGGCATAAATTCAATTTTAAGGCGGGCAATGCCCACCTGAATGCTGCTGGTAGTGTCCCAAGTCGCTAACTGCTTAAGTTCTACTCAACTCAATATATCAGCCGAGCCAGCTTCATGTCTTCAGATTCACAATATTTATCAAACTTTTTGCGAAGCCTAAAGCTCTGTCAATATATAGTCTCTCAACCTTTCTATATTTTTATGTCAATATTGTCTTTTACTTGACTTTTCAGCATTTTACCCCATCCACCCATCATGGCCAAAAAACCAACCCCTCACCCCTACGCCGACAAACTAACGTTCGATCGCATCATGCTCCTCATCGCCACATTAGTAAACCATCCCGGAATCGGACACTCCGACACCGAAACATCCGACAGTAAATATCACGATGCTTTGCTAGAAGTTCAATGTCAATTACAGAAAATTGCCGCCGAATTTAACATCGAATTTCCCGAAAACTATCCCGCAACTCCCACAATTCGCAAAGATTTAGAAACTTTGCGCCACTACGGAATCCTCGACAAACGAATGTATCGCTTCGGATATTATCTCGGTACCGGCGCAATGAATCGCGAAGAACTACTATTCGCATTTCAAGCAATAGCATCTCAAGCCAAATATCAAGGAAATCCCCAAGCCCGCCAAATTTGCGAAAAACTCACTAAACGGTTGCGCGGACTAGATATCGAACTCAAAGGTAAATTGTTTTATCCCGTTCGCGAACACCTAAATCGTGCGATTATCTACACCGATCCTGTAGAAATGCTCGATCGCCAAGAATATCGGAATACCCTATTTCACAAACTAGACATCGTAGAAACAGCAATTGTTCGAGGTCAGGCGATCGAACTTTACCGTCAAAGCGATTATTACGGTAAAGGCAAAGTCGGTTTCCGGCGCATCTGGCCCCTGCAACTGATCTATCACGATATCGCTTGGTACCTGATTTGCGAATCTTGCAACAACGGGCATTTGAGCGTAGAACGGGTGAATCGCTTTACTGACTGCTGCGAAATTATCGATGTAGAAGGGCGTGGTATAGCCGTACAGGAACAGCGTTTGAAAATAGCTCAAAAGTTGTTAAAAAACGGCTGGGGGCTGTTCTTGGGCAATCCAGAGCAACAGCAGGCCGAATTGGAGGGAACGTTGAAGTTGCAAAAAGTGAAAGTGCGGTTTTTTGAGAAAGTAGTTGGATTTATCTTAGAGGGCGATCGGCGGCATCCGCGACAAAAAAAGATTAAGGAAGGCCCAAGGGATAGTTTTGGCAAAGTGCTTTATGTAGATTATCAGATCGATTTGCCCGATCGCTCCTTGAACGAATTTAGTCTGTGGGTGAACAGATATATGGATAGCGCCCAAGTGCTTTCCCCGCCGAGTTTGGTAGAAAAACACCGACAAGCAGCGAGAGATTTAGCCGATCGATACAGCTTGTAATCGTGGCGGCGGGTTTTATCAACCATCACTAGACTTCTTGCAAAAGTCCTTTCGATCAAATTTTCGGACGGGCTCTCCGGCCCATCCCACAAGAGAAAAAACTTTTTGTGGGACGGGCCGGAGAGCCCGTTCCAGCTATTTTTGCAAGAGGTCTACTGCCTAAAACCAACCATATCAAAAACCCTCCCCCACCCACGAACAATAGTTAGTTATCAGTTGTTAATTATTCTGTCATTGTTTCGCTGTACTGCCTTTCTATTTTCAACGCCGTTTCGACTCTTTGATACTCCGCCTCAACCTCTTCTAAAAGCGCGCAGGCCGGATCAGGTAAAGACTGGTTAGCATTTGTGCCGATGCGGCCCATGATTTCGAGTTCCTCGCACAGCTCAAACAAGCGAAAAGCACCGAGAGTACCGCTAATCGACTTTAAAGAGTGAGCCGATCGCCGCAAAGCCAGCGGATCGGCATTGCACAGAGCCATAGAGATGCCTCGCAGCAGTTCGGGAGCTGTTTCGAGGTAAATCTCGATCGCCTCGTCCAAAGCTTCCACTTCTCGCAGTCCCTCTATAATCTTGGGACTTAGGGAATCGTGCCCCTCTGACAAAGCCCGATCGAGATTTGATGCACCCCACTCGACGACTCCGGGCGAATTGGGAATTGTCTGTTGTGGATTTCCCGCAACAGCCACATTCGATCGCACTTCTAATTCACTCGTTCCTTCGATCTGTTCCGCCTGGGAGTCCAAACAAACAATCGGCTGCAGACGATCGAATGCGGAGTTCGATCGAGATTTACACGCGATCAAAGCTCGCACCAACTGGTCAATTGCGATCGGCTTGCTCAAATAGTCGTCCATCCCCGCAGCCATACACTCTTCGCGATCGCCCTGCATCGCATTTGCCGTCATCGCCACAATCCAAGGTCTTGTCGATTTTCGATTTTCGATTTTCGATTTTCGATTGTTAGATTCCTCAGTCGATTTGGGATTTTCGATTTTCGATTTTCGATTGTTAGATTCCTCAGTCGATTTGGGATTTTCGATTTTCGATTTTCGATTATTAGATTGCTCATCAGTTGCGGAAACTTCTGATTCTCCCGTGGGATTTTCTACAGTTAAATCTGCTGAAAATTGCTCGCGGATGCGGCGGGTAGTTTCCAGTCCGTCCATTTCCGGCATTTGCACATCCATCAGCACCACATCGTAAGGCTGGCGGCGCAAAGCTTCGAGCACTTCAATACCATTTCCCGCCACATCCGCGCGGTACCCCATCCGCTGTAAAATTTGCAAAGCCACCTTCTGATTCACCAAATGATCGTCAGCCAACAGAATCCGCAGGGGTAAGTTCTCGGCCAGCACGGGTATGGTTTGCAAGAAAGACCCGGTAGTGCGCTGCCCTTTAAATTCAGTTGTCTGTTCTCCAAAAATATTGATTAAAACATTGTAAAGCTGAGATTGTTTGATGGGTTTATTCAAAAAAGCAGCAAAATCCATCTCCATAGAAGGGGGGTTAATTTCTTGCCTGCCGATCGAAGTTAGCATCACTAACGGCAACTTTTCGCAATCAGGATACCGCCGAATTTGCGCCGCTAAAGTCAACCCGTCCATTTCCGGCATTTGCATATCCAAAACTGCCAAGTCAAACATCTCTTTAGCAGCCAGCCAATCTAAAGCCAAACGAGCCGAAGCTGAAGCCCTAGCCACCATTCCCCAAGACTGAGCTTGGAGAGTCAAAATTCTGCGGTTGGTAGCATTGTCATCGACAATTAAGACTCGCTTGCCAGCTAATTCAGGTTGAGAATTGCTCAAGTTAAGTGGTAAGGAATTCTTGCAGCCAGAAACGATCGTACTAAAATAAAAAGTAGAGCCAACGGATTTCGTATTTTGGGCGATCGGCTGGTTGCTGAGTACAGATTTGCCATAGCCATATTTTTCGGCAATTTCACAAGATTCTGCCCATCCCAAATCAATAACTGCCGATGATCTAAAATGGGCAGGAGGATTGCCCGCGACACTACCCATACTTTCCACCCACATCCTGCCGCCCATCATTTCGGCCAAACGCTTGCTAATTGCCAAACCCAATCCGGTACCGCCGTACTGCCGGCTCGTTGAAGAATCAACCTGGCTGAAAGATTTAAATAGCCGATCCATGCGATCGCTCGGAATGCCGATACCGGTATCTTTGACCGCAAAATGTATTTCGTATGCTGGGTTAATTGCTATCGGTTCGCCAGCAATTAATGGCGGTTCTTTAGCCTTAGCCGCCGGCACTGAAATCTTTTTGGCAGTCACCGAAACCACCACTTCTCCAGCGTCGGTAAATTTAACCGCATTACTGAGCAAGTTGATTAAAATTTGCCTCAAGCGGGTGCTATCGCCGATCGCCGTTACCGGTACTGTACGATCGATCAAGTAACCCACTTCCAGTTTTTTTTCTGCCGCCTTAGCAGCTACCAAGTCTAGAGATTCCTCAATGCAAGTGCGGATGTCAAACGGATGTTCCTCCAAGTCCAATTTGCCCGACTCAATTTTCGAGAAATCTAGAATATCGTTGATTAGCGTCAGCAAGGCATCGCCGCTGCTGCGGATAGTTTCTACAAAATCGCGCTGTTCGCGAGTTAAGGGGGTATCCAGCAGCAAACCGGTCATGCCGATGACTCCATTCATCGGAGTGCGAATTTCGTGGCTCATGGTGGCTAAAAATTCGCTTTTGGCTCTAGTAGCCGCCAGTGCTTGATCGCGAGCTTTTGCCAAATCTACGTCTGTTTGCTGGCGTTCGAGTTCGCTTCCCACCCACTGAGCCATCAGTTTCATCAACTCTCTGTCTACAGCTCGAAACGGTTCTGTCACAGGATTCGGAGAAAAGAAGCACAGAGTGCCGTAAACTTCACCTGCCACCGTAACGGGAATGCCCATGTAAGCTTCGATGGGGAAAGCTCGATCGTGCGTGTTGAAGGAAAAACCCGAAAATCGCACCGACTCAAAGTAAATCGGTTCTTTTGCCATTGCCGTAGCGACGCAGAAAGTTTTTTCCAGATCGTAGATTTGGTCTTTGACGATCGACCCGTCGGGACACTCAACAGCCATTATTTGATAGTTGTCGCCTTGAATGCAGGACAAAATTCCCACGGACAGGCCTAAATGCCGACATCCCATTGCCAGCAGTTCTTGGAGGCGCAAATCAAATGTAGAGAGGTGGTTGAGCGGGTCTGTACGGGGAGCCGAAGTCACTTGGTACAAAGCTTTGATTGCAGCTTCGCTTTCTCGCAGTTCTTGTTCTGTTTGCTTCCGCACGCTGATGTCGCGGGAAATGCCGATAATTTCTTGGACTTCGCCTGTTTGGGGATCACTGATCGTGCGGCCGGTGGTTTCAAACCAAATGTATTTGCCGTCTTTGCGGCGAATGCGGTAGCTGACGGTGTAAGTAACTGGGAGTGCGAGGACTTTCCAGTGAGCTTTGGCAATGGTTTCTAAATCGTCGGGGTGAAAATAATCCTTGGGGACGCGGCCGATGAGTTCCGAAGGTTCGTATCCCAGCAAAGCCCTGCTGGCGGGCGAGACGTAAACAAACACGCCTTTGGGGTCGTGTCTGGTGATCATGTCGGTTGAGTTTTCGGCCATCAACCGATAGCGGTCTTCGCTTTCATTACGTTCGACTTGAGAATTGCCTAATGCTTCTAGCATTCGGTTGATGGCGTCGGCCAAGCTTGCGAGTTCATCTTCTCCTGCCATAGGAACTCTCAAGCTGGGGTCGCCGTTGGCTGCGATGTTGCTGACGCTGGTGCTCAAGGCAGCCAATCTCGCCAAGACTAATTTTTCTAGCAACAGCAGGGTGATGGCGCTAAATATTAAACCTACTGCCAGTATTGATAAGGTAAACAGCTCCAAGGTGGCCTGACCTTGGCCGTAGATGATGCGATCTGTCTCTACTCGCAGCAGCAACGCTAGGTTGCCGTGGATGTCGCGAATCAGGGCGTATCCTGCGACTAAGGTGTCGCTGAGTGGCTCGACTAAAATTTCTGCTGATTTGAGGTTGGAAATTTTGAGTTTGACATTTTCCAACTCCTGCCTCGATCGAGCCATCGCCTTGGCGCTGTGCCCGGAGTAGTTCGCGGCTCCCACTTTAAAATCTAAACTCGGCAATCTAAAATCCACTGACAGGTGAGTCAGTTCTGAAAGCAAACCGATTTCGGTGCTGTCGAGGTAGCGTCCCAAGATCAGCGTTCCCCGCGACGGGCCTTGGGCGTTGCTGTTGAAGATGGGCTTGGAGGCAATCAGCAGCCTGGCTTCTGGCAGGGTGAGGACGCCTGTTTTGGCGACGGGGCGATCGCCCTCGACTGTCGATGAGTCTAGTAGCGCCTCGGTCAAGTGCTGTTTTAAGCTTTCGGGAATCGGGATTTCGGTTTGGGATTTAAGGTCGAAACCTTTGCTGAAGATCGTCTTACCCTTCGAGTCAAGCAGCACCAATAAGTTTAGTCTTAAGTAAATAAATGTCGAATCGACGAAATTTGACTTGACAAAATTTTCGTTCCGTGTTTCGACGAAAGAGTAAGTATCGTCCCACTCGGCGTAATCTTGGGCGCTGGTGTCTAAATTCGACAAGTCATCATCTAATGCGTCCAAAGCCCGTGCGACATCCTGGCGGACGTACTGTGCCTCCAGGTTGTGAAAATCATGCAGCAAAATAGTTGATGCAGTGGCATACAGAACCACAATCAGGCTGATCAGCGCTGCACCGATGATTAATAGTGTTTTTTTTCGGAGTTGCATGGCGTCGCCCTCCTCACGGTGCTACTAGGCAACTAGCCAGGAGAGGTTTGAGACGTAAGTTGTTTAGCATTGGCTCGCGCAGGGCCTGCGTGTTTGGACTTTTCTGGGCTGACGAAAGCAAAGCCCTTGGTAGTTCCAAGGTATCCGGTATCTTGCCCCCCACAGTCAGTGTAGTATTTTCACAGCTTTAGTTCCCTATTATGCACAACCTATGACATACAAGTTATAACCTGACGATCTGCCTCTTCAAAATAAACCGCCGATCGAACTCAAAACAGTTCGCCTTTGATACTGACGCAGCCAGGGCGGCGGGCGGTTGGGAGAACAGGCGTGCTGGGTTGAGAACCCTAACTATATATTGTACCTAAAAAGTATTGAGGAGAGAGCGGACTGGCCGATCAAGTTTTGCCTGCCAAAAAAATCTCATTTCAATAGCTGTTTTGATTTTTGTCGTTTTATAGCAATCCTTGCAGGAGTGGTGGAATAGGCCCAAAAGCCTATCCAGCGTCGAACCCTGAACCGCGTTCAAAAATTGTGATAGCAGATGCCATGAATATCCGGCGACTTTTCATTTACATCCGAAAATAAAATATAAAACAATCAAAAAAATCAGTTTTTTAGTTTTCTATTTTAAATTAATCAAAACTGCTAATTAACATTTATAAATTCACAGTTTGCACAATCCTCAACAAACGGGTAGGAACGGGTTTAGCCATAACATTATTCAACAGTACCAACAAATTAATACAAACCAGTTCCTACTCCCCGATCGCATCCTTTACTAACATTAGTGCCTGATATCAGTAGAAACTGATATCAGGCACTATCTGCAATCCGATCGCAACTAAAGTCTTTTTTATCGGATGACTGCTAAAGCACCGGCGCCTGCTGCTGCTGCCGCCGAGGAAAGAGCCGTGAAAAACAGCCACCAAGAGGCAACTTCTGCCGCTTTCCGGGTTTCTTCGGCTTGTTTTTCGGCTTGCAGTTTGATGCTTTCGAGGCGAAGCTGCGCCTCTTGCTGCAAGCGTTCTGCTCTTTGCAAAACGGTGTTGCGGCTTCTTTCAATTTGGTCGATCAAGCGGTTGGCATCTGCTTCGGAAATGTCCTCGCGAGAACTCATCAATGCTACTAAAGTATCGCGGTTGAAATGACCAAGCCGATCGCGCAAAGCATCAAATCCGGCTTGCGGATCGTCAAATAACTTCCGCACGTCCCGCGTAATACCTTCGTAATTTAGTTCAGGGCGATCGAGCGAATTGAGGTAATCCCGAATTTTTCCGAGAATCCCGTCAATTACCGACTGAATACCCTCCTGGATTTTCTGAATTTGCAGTGCGAACTCATCGCGCACCGACAAAATTCCATCGACAATGCGATTGGCTTCTGCTTCAGAAATATCCGGCCGCTGAGACAGCAGAGAAACCACTGTAGCTCGATCGATGTGTGACAAGCGCTCGCCCAAACTGTAAGCGCCGACTTTCGGGTCATGCAGCAGCAGTTGCAAGTCGCGCTTGATGGCTTCGGGATTTAATTCATCCTTGCCCGTATTACGCAAATAATCTTCTAAAACACTCTGAAAATCCTGTACTTGGCTTTGCACCCGTTTTGCCAAACGGCGGGGCGCTTTCACAATCGAGCCGAGAGTTTCCTGCACTTGGTCGATAATTTGATTGACTTGTTCCTCGCTCAAATCTTGTCTCTGAGAAAGCAGTTTTACCAAAGTATCGCGATCGACTTGAGACAGGCGGCCACGCAGCGCTAAAGCTCCTTCTTTGGGATTTTCCAGCAGTTTTGTCAAATCCCGCTTAATCCCTTCAGGATTGAGTTCTGATTTGCCAGTATTGCGAAGGTAATCTGCAAGGGCGGTTGTGGTTTGGTCGTACTGATCCTTAGCTTTTTCGGCCAACTTTTGCGGCGTATGCAGCGCGCCGTGCCAATTTTCTTCAGTGCTGTCGAGAAGCTGATTTACTTGGTCTTCGCTGAGGTCTTTCCGCTGAGATAGCAATTTTACCAAAGTTTGGCGATCGAACTTAGAAGCTCTAGCTCTCAGGGCCCACATTCCCGCTTCTGGGTTATCCAGCAGCGTTTTCAAATCGCGCTTGATGCCTTCGGGATTGAGTTCTTCTTTGCCCGTAGACTTCAAGTATTCTTGTACTCTTTGCCACTGGTTGTCTAGTCGGGCTTGCGCTGCTTCTTGCAGACCTTTAGCATCTGCTAAAACTACATCTCGCGTCCTTTCCAACTCTTGAACAATCTGTTCTACTTCCTGGAATCCGAAGTTTTCGCGGCCTCGGAGAATTTGCACAAAACTGTCGCGGGTGTAAGGAGAAAGCCGATCGCGCAACTGTTCGTAACTAGCGTCGGAATCCTCTAAGATTTTTTTGAAATCCCTCCCGATACCTGCTGCTGTCAGTTCTTCTTTCGGCGTCAGCTTCAAATAAGTTTCTAGCCGCCACTGCAAATCGCGGGCTTTTTCTTGCTCCTCGGCAAAGATTACGGTTTGTAAAACGCGCTGTCTAATTGCTTCTAATTCCTGGGAAATTTGTTTAATTTTGTCTTGGGTAAAAACACCTCTACTTGCCAAGATTTCCGCAAAATTTGCCTGTTTGAGTTTTTCTAATTCGCGGCGCACTGTTCCCGGATCGGCTGTAGGATCGTAGAGAACGTCCCGAAATTCGCGCTCGATGGCTTGGGGGTTCATCTGCCACGAATAAGTGTTGAGTAGGTAGTTTTCTACGTCGGCACGAATTGGGCTGTAAGTTACGGGTTCGCCTTTGACTTGAGCGGTAATTTTATCAGTTTGCTGGGTAACTTTGTCTTTAGCTTCTTTGAGCTGACCGACTACTTTTTCAAGATCCAAGTCAGAAATATCTGTGCGACCCAATACTATTCCCATTAAAGCATTGACTGCCATTGTCGTTGCTTGGGACATCATGGTCGGGCTTTGTCCAGAATTTTGACCGCCCAGACTGCTGAGGGCTTTTTCTACCCTACTTGCCAATTTATCTGAGACCAAATCTCCCGATTTGGCAGATTTGAGATAGTCTACTAATTGCGCGATGCCGTCTGATGGCTGCCCTTGTTTTCCTACTTGTTTCCAAGCATCTTGGAGTTGGTCTACAATGCGGTTTACGTCGCGTTTTGATAAGTCCGATCGCGAACTTACTAAATCTACGAGAGTTTGGCGATCGAGATTCGGCAAATTTTCGGTTGCAATGGTTTTTAGTTGCGGATCGTTAAGCAATTTTTCAAACTCGCTACGCATCGCTTTGATGTCTAATTCAGGCGGTTTGAGGCTTTGGATGTAGTCTTCGACGTTTTCGCGCAAGCTTGTGGGGTCGATCGCGCTACCCAGTTCATGGCCCACTGCTGCTGCTGCTGCTTTGGCGGTGGCGACTACTTGGTTGCTGGCTGCTTTGGCGCCGATGGCCGAGGCTGCGGTGCCGACAATGGCTTGAAAGCCTGCTGTGGCGCTGTTGACGACGGAACCGATCAAGGAACCGACGGTGGTGGAACTCACCCAAACAAGCATTGAGAAATAGGTTGCCCAAACGACTAAACCGACGATGGCACCTAAACCGGGACTGCTAATCAAGCTGAGCTTTACTGCAAGCAAGCAAGCAAAGAATAGGGCGATGGTGACGGTAATCAGCGTCCAAGTGCCTACTTTTCTGCCGATGTGGCGGACTGGGGAACTGCCGCTATCCGACTGGTGGCCGTCGTCGTGGGATTGTCCCATGTACGAAAGACCTGCGGCTACTGATAAATTTGTTAGCAAGAGTTGGAAAGCGCAGGCGAGTACCACTCCAGCTATCAAGGCGATAAAAAATTGCGGCCCGGAATACAGGAGTGCTGCGTCTTCTGCTGTGTTTGTTGTAGTAGTCTGCTCTACTGGCACTTGAGCCAGCCAGAACCCGATGTTATACAGTTGGGGATTTATTGGCAAATTTTGATACATAGTATATTCCTCGTTAAGGAGTGGGTGCGCGCGCTCATTGGCGCAAGTTAACCAATGTATAGTTTTAGACTCATGCCCCCAATGGCAAGCATCGCCTTA
This sequence comes from Microcoleus sp. D2_18a_D3, assembly GCF_036702455.1. NCBI lineage: Bacteria > Bacillati > Cyanobacteriota > Cyanophyceae > Oscillatoriales > Microcoleaceae > Microcoleus > Microcoleus sp. D2_18a_D3. The sequence goes on along the minus strand of NZ_JAUBTK010000087.1, from coordinate 4,296 downwards.
TTGTCGAGCTAAAGCATCCCCCTACAGTTGGAAGTGTAGAAATATGTCTGCGGCCGGCTGTCACTTTAGGAATAGTTGTGCTATGTAAATTGGCAGTTGTGAAGTTGTTAGTTCTCCGTTAGGAGTAAGGTGCGCGGCGGGAGCATCTCAATGAAAGCAGTCAAGCTAGAAATTGGAGTTAGGAGTCAGGAGTCAGGAGCCAGGAGAAAAGAGTCAGAAGGAAGAAGGAAGGAGCCAGAAGAAGTGTTTTTACAAATATGAGATGCTCCCTGCGCTGGGGCGCACCCGATATTTATAGTAGTAATGGTAAGTCTGAGTAAAATAATCGCAGAGGAAAATCTTGGGTCGATCGATATTAAGAGTCGGCACAGAAGCCCAGACAAATTGTTCACAATTCATCAACCAATGCCATAGCAAATTAGCTTTCAAGGAATTCTATAGTGCAGCGAGAAAGTCATGCAATTATTATTGGCGGCAGTTTAGCAGGACTGTTGGCTTCTAGAGTATTAGCAAAACACTTCGATCGAGTAAGTATTGTTGAACGAGATTTTTTTCCAGAACAACCCGCACCTCGCCCCGGTATTCCTCAATCCCGTCACCTTCACGTCCTTTTAAATCGGGGAAAAATCATCCTAGAAGAGTTTTTTCCCGGCTTGGAAAACGAACTGGTAGCTGCTGGTGCTCCTAGTGTAGATCCGAGGTCGATCGCGTGGTTTAGTCCGGCGGGTTGGGCCCCGCACTTTAGCCCGGATCTAAATGATTTAATTTTGTTCAGTCGGGATTTACTTGATTGGCAAATTCGCCGCCGCTTGGTTGAAAATACGAACCTGCATTTCCTCGAAGGAGGCAAAGTAACGGGGTTGCTGGCGAATGCCTCGCGCACGGAGGTTGCGGGCGTGTCGGTGCGTTTTCGCGATCGCCACAACCCAGCTAACATTCATGAAGAGAATTTGTATGCAGATTTAGTAGTCGATGCTGGCGGCAAAGTTTCCAAAACACCTCAATGGTTGAAAAGTTTGGGCTATGAACCTCCGCAAGAAACCGTTATCAATGCTTTTGTCGGCTATGCCAGCCGCATCTATAAATGCAGCGGTAAATTGTCAGACACAGCGCCAGTATTTGTGTCAACCGCACCGCCATTTCGCACGCGTGGCGGTGGAATTTTCCCGATCGAAGGCAATCGCTGGCTGGTGATTCTCATCGGGGGCGATCGCGATTATCCCCCTGCAGACGAAGCAGGTTTTCTAGAATTTGCCCGCACTCTGCCAACCCCGACAATTTATGATGCAATTAAAGACGCAGAAGCAATAACACCTATTTATAGTTATCGAGGTACAGAAAACCGTTTGCGCCACTACGATCGCCTCCCTCGTTACCCTGAAAACTTAATAATTATCGGTCATGCAGTTTGCGCTTTTAACCCGATATACGGACAGGGAATGACGGTTGCTGCACTGGATGCTCAGATGCTAGATGAATGCCTGCAAAAGCATAGAGAGCGGTATCCAGAAGGCGATTTAACAGGCTTTGCGCGACAATTTCAACAAAAACTAGCAAAATTACACACTATTCCTTGGACGTTTGCCATCAGTCAGGACTCTCGCTATCCGGGAAGTGAAGGTGCAAAACTAAACCTCACTACGCGGCTGACAATTGATTACATGGATTTGGTGTTAAAAGTGCTGGTCGGAGATGCTAAAGTTTGCCAAGCATTTTTGGAAGTTGTGCACATGATTGAGTCGCCGGCTGTACTTTTTCATCCCAGTATTGCGGTTAAGGCGATCGGGCAATTAGTCACCGGAAGGCAGAAGCAGAATTAATATAAAGAGTTTATACAGAATCAGGTTATTTTTGCCAAGTCTATTTTTTCACCGCTGAGGAAGGAAGATAAAGGCAGATGAATAGGAATTCATCTGCCTTTATTTAAGCTGATATTATGTCCGCTCGAACCTGCATGATAAAAGTGGTTTGTAGTGAGGACTTCAGTCCTCATACTTTTGTGAGTAAGCCCGTGGTTACTACAAATTTATAACGGTTATTGTAGCGGACATGATATCAAAATGTTCGGAAATCGTTGACAGCAATTAGGCTGGCGGTGACTCCGGTTAACGAAGCAATTACTTCTCCACTTCCCTTTAATTTAATCAGCGCGCTATTATTGTTTTGAGTTATTTCTAACTGGTTAAAAGTCAGACCTCCCGACAATCCGATGAAGTCCTGACCTTTGACAAAATCAGAGATAATATCGAAGCCGCGATCGACACCTAAGACAAAAGTATCGTTGCCCAAACCTCCGATAAGGGTGTCATCTCCTAAATCTCCCGACAAGAAATCATCGCCAACGCAGCCGAGTAAGGTATCATTATCTTCACCGCCGTAAATTGTATCGTTTCCTTCGCAGCCGTCGATTAAGTCCTTATTCTCGTTGCCGCTTAGGAAGTCATCTCCTGCACCGCCGCACAAAGTATCGTCTCCGAGTTGTCCGAAGAGAGTATCATTGCCTTCGCTGCCTAGAATTAAATCCTGACCTTTTCCGCCCAATAGGATATCGTTTCTTTTGCCGCCGTCGATAAAATCATTACCTCGATTGCCAAAGATTAAGTCATTATCTTCTTTGCCGTTAATTGCATCGTTGCCCTCATTCCCAAAGATAATATCTTCACCAAAATCACCAAGAAGGATGTCGTTTCCTTTGCCACCAAATAAGAGGTCGTCTCCTTTGTTGCCGTCAATGAAGTCATTGTCTTCATTGCCGTTGAAGATATCCTTAAATTCCCCACCAAATAGGTTGTCGTTGCCAGTTAAAGCATCAAAGATATTGGGACTGTTGCTGCCAAAATATGCGTCGTTTCTAGGAGTACCAATTAGAAGACCGGGACGACCATTGATAATATTATCAATTTGTTCGTTGGGTTTGTTGAGATTGGGATACTCAATTTTATCGCAAATGCACTCTGTATCGGGAATGTTAACAGGCGTAGGCGTGGGTACGGGTGCTGGAGTTGGAGTCGGTACGGGTGCTGGAGTTGGAGTCGGTACGGGTGCTGGAGTTGGAGTCGGTACAGGTGCTGGAGTTGGCGTGGTTACAGGTGCAGGAGTTGGCGTGGTTACAGGTGCAGGAGTTGGCGTGGTTACAGGTGCAGGAGTTGGAGTCGGTACGGGTGCAGGAGTTGGGGTTGGAGTTGGTGTGGTTGTGATTGTGGCCGCTATGGGGAAATCAAAGGGATTTTCGTCACTATCATCATTGACAAATTGCAGCGTACCTGATTTATTTCCGGCTGTGGCTGTATCTACTTGAACTTGCAGGTTAGTTGTACCGCCGGCGGCGACAGTTGCAGGTAAGGTTCCGACTAAGCTAAATCCTGTTGGTAGGGTAAGGTTGCTGAGGTTTAAAGCTGCTGTACCGAGATTTTTGACGGTAAAGGTTTTGTTGAGAGTGCCGCCAATTAATGCACTACCAAAATCAATTGTACTTGTTGTACCATCTACTATATCTGTTGTGCCGTCTAATACTTGGATTTCCGGTAATGGTGTTGCTGTGACTGATGCTGAAATCGCGAAATCAAAGGGATTTTCGTCACTATCATCATTGACAAATTGCAGCGTACCTGATTTATTTCCTGCTGCTGTCGTATCTACTTGAACTTGCAGGTTAGTTGTACCGCCGGCGGCGACAGTTGCAGGTAAGGTTCCGACTAAGCTAAATCCTGTTGGTAGGGTAAGGTTGCTGAGGTTTAAAGCTGCTGTACCGAGATTTTTGACGGTAAAGGTTTTGTTGAGAGTGCCGCCAATTAATGCACTACCAAAATCAATTGTACTTGTTGTACCATCTACTATATCTGTTGTGCCGTCTAATACTTGGATTTCCGGTAATGGTGTTGCTGTGACTGATGCTGAAATCGCGAAATCAAAGGGATTTTCGTCACTATCATCATTGACAAATTGCAGCGTCCCTGATTTATTTCCTGCTGCTGTCGTATCTACTTGAACTTGCAGGTTAGTTGTACCGCCGGCGGCGACAGTTGCAGGTAAGGTTCCGACTAAGCTAAATCCTGTTGGTAGGGTAAGGTTGCTGAGGTTTAAAGCTGCTGTACCGAGATTTTTGACGGTAAAGGTTTTGTTGAGAGTGCCGCCAATTAATGCACTACCAAAATCAATTGTACTTGTTGTACCATCTACTATATCTGTTGTGCCGTCTAATACTTGGATTTCCGGTAATGGTGTTGCTGTGACTGATGCTGAAATCGCGAAATCAAAGGGATTTTCGTCACTATCATCATTGACAAATTGCAGCGT
>NZ_JAUBTK010000086.1:0-33335 GCF_036702455.1 Microcoleus sp. D2_18a_D3 | reverse complement strand
GCTTGGCTTCAAATACTAACATTTACGTCTTGGAACTGGATATAAAACACTATATCACTGTTCTGGGGAAATTAAAGCCGTCCTAAAAGGACGGGGCTTTAGACCCATTTTCTTGGTAAACTACAACCTCCCAGTCACAGGGAACCGGGGACTTGATGCCCCTTCCGAGAAACTGCCCCCAATCTAAATTCTCAAATCGCACCGCCCCTTCGGGATATCCGCCTCCGGCGCTGGCAATTGATATACTTTAAGAGCCCCAATCTCCTAAAGTTTGGCATTTCCCCGATTATGCTCCGAATCTAAAATCTCAAATCTCAAATCTCAAATCTCAAATCAAACTATGGCTACTTGGCGTTGCGTAAAGCAGTGCGGTGCTTGTTGTTACCTCGACCCAACAGAGCGCCCAGACTTAGACGAGTATTTATCTGAAGACGAATTAGCGCTCTATTTGAGCTTAGTCGGAGAGGACGGTTGGTGTATCAATTTTGACAGAGCGACGCGAGAATGCGGAATTTATGCCGATCGACCGCGCTTTTGTCGGGTAGACTCAGAGGTGTTTCAGGATATGTACGGCGTTGAGCCGGCCCAATTGAACGATTTCGCGATCGAGTGCTGCTTGGAGCACATTGAAGATATTTATGGCGATCGATCTTTGGAAATGATCCGCTTTAACTCGGAAGTCGGAATTCTCGCCTTACCTGACAACTAACCGACTTGATGCCCGTTTGGGCTTTTGTCCCTCCGGCTCATTTTCCCGCTCGGCATCTCAATTCTTTAATCAAAAGTCTAAAATCTCAAATCGAACGATCGTCTGCCGGTTTCTCACCGGGAGAGTGTCAAAATAAACAAATCAAAGAAATATCGCGCAGTTGAGTTGAGCCATGAGCAATCGAGAGGGTTTTACAGGGGGATTTATTGCCGGAGCTGCTGTTGGTGGCTTGGTGGGTGCAGTTTTGGGCGCGGTGCTGTCGCGGCGCGCTGCTGAAGCTTTGCTGAGTGAACCTTCAGACGCAAAAACCAGAAAAATCCGCCAGAGGAAAGCCAGCCAACTCGAAGCCGACAGCATGGAAGTAGCAAGGCTGAGTTTAGAAGATAAAATTGCCCAGCTTAATCAGGCAATAGATGACGTGCGGCTGCAACTCGGCGACGTAAACGGCAACGCGCCGGCGTCGGGCAGCGAGGGTTCGATCGCCAACGACTCCTGAATCCCTTTAAAATTTTAGATTAGTCTGGCAGATCGATGCGCGTTACTGACATCTTGCACCATTCTCGCTTTACAGGCCTTTCGGGCCTGTGAAGCCAAGAGTGAATTTTATTGTGGGCCGTTACTCTTCTAGCCCGCCCGTAAACAGCCTCATGCTCCCCCTCTCCCCCACCTATGCTAAACTTTAAGTTAAAGTGTCTGTAAACTTTACTCAAACTTCAACGAGAATATATGAGTTCTTCCATAGGCCTTTTGGCAACCACGCTGTCCACATTTCTGCAAATCTATGTAGCCCTGATGATTATTCGGGTGCTGTTAAGCTGGTTCCCTAACATCAATTGGTACGACCCCCCGTTTTCAATTTTGAGTCAGTTAACCGACCCTTACCTCAATCTATTCCGATCGATTATCCCCCCCTTGGGAGGGATTGATTTTTCGCCACTAATTGCGTTTTTTGTACTGCAATTCGGCTCGGAATTCTTGATTGGTCTTTTGACCAGCTTGCAAACATCCTTGTAGTTTGAAAAGCTTAAGTTTTTAAGCATCGAGCGTAAATTGTTTTGCCGACCTAGCTGCCGACAACTAAATTTTAGATTTGACATTTTTAGATAAACTCCCCGGTTGAAAAGCTGGGGAGTTTATCGTACATGAGAAATGAGAAATTGCCAGCCACTCAACAATCGAAAATCTAAAATCTCAAACTGCATCGCAATTTCACGGCCAGCCAACCCAAAATCTCTTTCTCAGCAATCTAAAAACTCAAATAGTTTCGTTAACGGCGAACCACGCCAGTAAAACCTGTAGCTTTAAATTGCTTGAGCTTCAAAGGTGTTCGTTGATTGGCTGCAACGGAAATTCTGAGCTGAAAATCGCTAACTCCGGGAGGAACTTCTTCTATAGAACCCAACCGAGTCCGGTTTTGCATCACCGGATTGTCGTCAGCATCATAAATGCGGCCGAAAATATCGGCATTGACAACTGGTTTGCCCGTGCTATTTTCAGCTTTCCCAGTAATCAAAAAGCAGGTAGCTTCCATAGAACTGCCGCTGGTGACTGTTCCTTCTCCCATTTCTGCGGGACATTCGCGATAAGAAAGGTCGGAAAGTTTAATCTGCGTCAGAGCCCAAGCAGGTGGAGTGTATACCAAACTAAAAATTCCGATTAGGCAAGTAGCAAAAAAAAGGCTGATAGCTCGAAATTTCATAAATTGCGGGGCAAGTATATTTTAATTCTCAGCTTAGCGCGAATTGGGCCTCAAATTCCTACTTATAGGAATTCGGAAAACTAAAGCTACTTTTTCAAGAAATGGCATTAGCCTAGACCTAAATGCTGACGTAAAGCTTGGCGCATCACATCGACTGGGACAGATTCTTTATCCAGCCAAATTTTTAAGGCGGCTGCTCCTTGTTGAACTAGCATTTCGAGTCCGTCAATAGCTCGCGCTCCCCTAAGCTGTGCATCTTTGAGAAACTGGGTAGGATTAGGGGTGTAAATTAAATCATAGACGATCGCACCTGCTGAAATTCGATCGATCTCACCAGCCGCAACCGGCGACTTTTCCCCCTGCGGATACATCCCCACAGGCGTCGTGTTCACCAGCAAATCTGCCTGCGAGATTAACCTTGACAAATTCTCCCAAGTATGCACCTGCAAATTCTGCACGGGCATCGGAGAATTGACCCAACTCTGCTGAAATTCCGCTAAATTTTGTTCGTTGCGGCCGACAACGTGAATCTCTGCACATCCCAATTGAGCGCATCCAGCCACAACTGCTCTCGCCGCCCCGCCATTGCCCAAAATTACCGCTACTTTCTGACTCCAATCGGAACCCGCCCTAGCCCCCCCTTGGTAAGGGGGGGGACAGGATTCGATAGCCGTATTGCCCGTTTCTTCGGAACCCCCCCTAGCCCCCCCTTGGTAAGGGGGGGGACAGGATTCAACAGCCCGTGCTTCGTAAGGAGGCGAATCAGATTCAACTGCCGTATTGCCCGTTTCTAAGGGAGAGGTCGCGTCTTTAGCCCCCCCTTGGTAAGGGGGGGTTGGGGGGGTTTGCAGCGGCGCGAGAAAGCCTTCAACGTCAGTATTTGTGCCGCACCAACCTTTGTCAGTCAGGTAGACGGTATTGACGGCGCCGATCGATCGCGCGATCGGGGAAACTTCCGACAGCAGCGGTAAGATTGCTTGTTTGTGCGGAATCGTGATGCTAAATCCCCGAACGCCGATCGCCGCAAATCCTGCAAGAGCAGCTTTTAAATCCCCTGGTTTTACCGGAAACGGCAAGTAAACAAAATCGACTCCCAAGTGGGAAATAGCAGCATTGTGCATCGCCGGCGACAGAGAATGCTCGACGGGATGGCCAATTACTCCCAACAGTTTAGTAGTGCCTTTAATCATTTTTGTTAGTTGACTGTTGACTGTTGACTGTTAAAGGTTGACTGTTGTGAGTTTTCATACCAGATCCTGCTAAAATACCGCCCTTATTCTTTAGTCCCCCTCTGCTGGGACTTCGTTTGACTCTCGACAGCGATTTCAATCGTCAACAGTCAACTGTCAACCGTCAACAGTCAACTGTCAACTGTTTGCCGAAACTCTTTGGCGTCAGCCAAAATCGGATTGACATCAAACCAGTAATCCTCGCCGTAACGGTATTCAAACACCCAGAGACTCCGCAGCAAGATTTGGTATTTAGTTTCCCCGTTCACAGTTTTGGTAGCGGATACTTGGCGCAGCAATTTCCACTCATCCGGTTCGATCGCCAAAGTAAGCTGGTGGCGGCGCTGCACAATCACATTTTCCAAAGTTTCCCGCGACAGAGGAGGGTCTTGTTTCTGCAGACAGCCATACAGTAGTTGCAGCAAATTGCGGACATGACCCCCGCTGACTCGACACAGGCGATCGAGAGTTTCCGCAGAGTCGAAAACTTTGCCCACCAAAGCATAGCGCTGCGAAGGATGCACCGTCGGAAAGGCACGCGCCAGAACCATCTGCCGCAGCAATTCCACACCCTCAGAGCACTCACAACCGTCGCTAAACTGCACCGGCACCATCGGCAAAACCTTCGGATCTACCCCAAATCGATTGGTTAACTGGCCCAAATCGTTAGAGAAAATCAGCACCAAAGGAATTGTATACACGACGTGGCAATTTAGTCTTGCCAACTGTTCGCCGCGATCGACAAACAAGTATTCCGGCTGCAGTCGCCCCGTCGGTTTGGCGCACAGGTGTATGCGATCGAGATTGTCGATAATTACTACAAGTCCTTGTTTCCCTTGGCGTTTGAGTTCTTGATTAGCCGGCTCCAGCAACTCCTTATTAAGCGCATCTAAAATTACATTAGTTCGCGGCTCCAAATATTGCCTCAACTCCGATCGCAGATTCGGAGCATCTTTCGCCTTAGCAGTAATTTTGCCAATTCCCAACGCCAGAGAAAATTCTCCCTCCGTGCTGGCATTTATTTCCCCAACACCAGGGACATTAGCTTCAGCGCTCAAGTCTATTTGAGTTTGGAAAACATCAGCAACCCCTTTGAGCAAAGCTTTAAAACCCTTCGGTTGCAGCTTGATTTTCATTTTCTCAATGCTTTCGCTCACCTGACGAGCAACGCTCAACAAAATGTCAGTGATATCTACATCTGCCATGTCTAAGTCTTTACTCGACTCAAAGTAAACAACATGAAATCCTTGTTGCTGCAATTGAGCTTGCAGCCGCAGCAATTCTGTTGATTTACCAGAGCCGATGTGACCGGTGAATAATTGACAGGTAGGTGCATCGGGGGACAGACGGCTGATGGTGCGCTCCAATTGTTCGACGATTGTGCCGCCCCGCACTGATGAAAAATCGATATAGTATTGTCGGTCTTCTTGATTTGCTACTGCCAGGGTGTAGCTGGGATTGCAGGCGCTATAAAATTTCTGTAAATTTAGTTCCATACCCTGTTCCATCTTTCACAACATTATGCCCTAATAGCTTATTCGTTTCGCTATGGTAATAATCCGAACAACTTCTCAGTTGATTGCGCTGTTTTACGGGGTACTCAATATCTTGATACCTGCATAAGTCAGCACTCTAAAATTATACTTTATTTTGGGTACGGGGAATTAATCAAACTCACTAAAACCTCCCCTAACTCAGTAATTTATCCCGAAGAGCGAGCGCGACTTCATTGACATCACAGACGAAAAAATGACAGTAATGTTCTCCAATAAAGTGAGTATTGAAGTACGGTTAACCGAAGAAAAACCAGGTAGAAATCAGGTATCCATAAACCAGGTTTTTTTAATCATACCTTGTAGGTTGAACCCTAGTGGAACGAAACCAACAAAAGATTTTAGATTTGCTATTTTAGATGGGAGCAAAAATCTCAAATCTAAAATTGATGGCGTTGGGTACGAGTGCCTCAACCCAAACTACTTTCTTAGAGTATTTTGACTTAGGCGCGAAGGTGTTGTGTAAGAAACCGGGTTTCTCGGTGTGATATTTTTTGGGACTCTACTTATTTTGAGAAATTCTACCATTTTGTCACCGATACCTGCTGCCGAAGCGGGATTTTGGCCTGTGACGAGCCTCTGGCCACAACGCCAACTTGAAAATTAGGAACTTTCCTAAAATTAGCGTTCTTCCCGACTACTTGTGTGCAGCTTGCTTGGGTAAAAAAAACAGAAAATAATAAGATCCTCGTTTGGGGTGTACTTTATCCAATGGCAAACCCCTATTTCAATGGGTCATTTTTGTATAAATACTTGAACTCAGCCCAGTTGTGTAGAATGTGAGACAGCTAGTATTGGGGTAAATGGTGCCCAAATACTAGCTGTTAAAACAGATATAAGCTCAACAACAAAAAATAACTGGGGTAACACAAGGCTGAGCAATTTTAGTGATTTATCCTAATTATTAACAAATTAATAGACCTACACTCCTTTATAAAAACGTCTTGGGAGAAAGCCGATTAAGGTACTATCCACCATACAATTCCCTACTGAATAAAAACGTCAACGGGCTGAACATACCGAGCAACGAACAGCCCGGTTAGCGGCGCAATTACGAGCCGCTGGGATTGAATAGGAACAACTATGGAACAATCTTAATGAGAAGTTAAACCAACCTTATCTTGGCCTTGATGCAAGTTTAGTATGCTTTGTTTAATTCACCGGAAAAGCTGATGCAACTATCACGACGAAAGTTTTTTACCTTGGCAGGAGCGAGTGCTGCTGGCACTTTGATGATGTCTCCTCTAGAAACGCTTTATGCCAGAAAGGCTAATGGTGAATCAGTATTTGGGGGAGGGTATGGCCCCCTCGTAGCCGATCCGAATGGATTGTTAGATTTACCCCGTGGCTTTCAGTATCGGGCTTTTTCACGAACCGGCGAAATGATGAGCGATGGTTCCCCTGTTCCCGGTGGTCACGATGGCATGGCGGCTTTCCCAGGTCCCCAAAACACGGTGATTCTGGTTCGCAATCACGAACTGAGCCCGAATTCTACAACACAAGTTGTGGGTCCCAATCCTTACGATCCTCTTTGTAAAGGCGGAACAACCACACTACAGGTTGGCCCCAATCGTCAGCTCATCAACCACTACACTTCGCTTAGCGGCACCTATCGAAATTGTGCGGGCGGCCCGACTCCCTGGGGTTCTTGGATTAGTTGCGAGGAAAATGTCTCGACTCTGGCGACTAATAGACCAAACGATGCGAGAAATGTCTCGAAATCTCACGGCTACAACTTTGAAGTTCCGGCTGAGGCAACGGTTCCTGTGAATCCTGTACCTTTAGTTGCGATGGGACGGTTTAACCATGAAGCGGTGGCGATCGACCCCAAAACCGGAATTGTCTACGAGACTGAAGACCAAAGAGATAGCCTTTTCTATCGCTTTATCCCATCTCAACCGAATAATTTAAGCGCCGGGGGCACTCTGCAAGCGCTGAAGATTAAGAATATGCCTCAAGCAAAGACTTTTGCAGGCTTTCCCAAGGGCCAACCGATGCCGGTGGAATGGGTGACAATTGACAATCCTGACCCTGCTACGGATACGGTACGGGTCGAAGGTTTCGGTAAAGGTGCTGCCCAGTTTGCTCGTGGGGAAGGCATCTGGTACGGCAATCGTGAAGTTTATTTCTGTTGTACAAACGGTGGCTCTGTTGATGCTAATGGCAGACCCAACGGATTTGGTCAAGTTTGGCGGTATCTTCCCGATCGAGATACGATCGAACTTTTTGTTGAGGCTAAATCGGCTGACGAACTCGATGGGCCTGACAATATTGTTGTGGCACCTCATGGCGATTTGATCATTTGCGAAGATGGCGATGATGAGCAGTTCTTGGTGGGCGTAACTCCCAAGGGGGAACTGTATCGTCTGGCAAAAAATGCTATCAACGATCAAGAATTGGCGGGAGCGTGCTTCTCGCCGGATGGTCAAACTTTGTTCGTTAATATCCAAACCCCAGGCATCACGTTTGCCATTTGGGGCCCTTGGAAGTCTCAACGAGGAGCATAACATTACTGCCGTGTAGTGCGAGCATTTTATTGGGCTGTAAAACGCTCTTATGTTCGGACTATGCAGAATATGACGAATCACGCCGGATTGTGGCAACATCCGGTGTGGGTTCTCTATAAGCTTATGAAAGTTTAAAGGTTTGTGGGAGTTTAAATAGTAGTGCAATACGTCCGCCAGTCGAAACGAGTGTTTTATACTCTGGTAATGGTGTCGATCGCCTTTGGCGTTGATTTATCTCAATCTAGGGATTCAGTCGCTCAAATACCCGTTGATTATGTTTGCTATATACAGAGGAGTGATGGTCAAACGATCGACTTAGGTAAGCTTTGTGGAAGTAGTGGCAGAGGCCGCCCGATCGCTTTAGATCCCAATGACCAGGCCTTTCTTAATAGTTATCAACGATCGTTGAGCAAACGGCTCAATTCAGCCTCATCCGATGCCGTGTCTCGCGTTCAGCGAAATCCCCAAGCCGCTATCGAACGTGCGCGCGGGATATGTAATGCGCTCAGTGCGGGAATGTCGATCGACTTGCTGCAACCCAAAGGCAATGCTGAAGTTGATGCGCTTAACGCTTTGGCTCCTAAATATTACTGCTCTGAGTTTGACGACTGAGCAAGGAAGTTTGAGTGGAGCGATCGCCTCTGCCATTACTGGCGCTTCAGAAGTAGGAGCTGTGGCTCGGATTGCCTCTGTGAGCTGGGGGGGTTACTGTGGCGATCGGGTGAAAGAAAATCGCTTGACACTTGTCCTCAAACCTGCATAGGCTGTTAACAATTGTATCTGGCTGGCTTTTGGGAAATCTGAAAGACAGTTGCCAAAAATCAAACGAATGTTAGAATTTTACACATTTCAATAAGTCTATAAAGTTTTAATCCCCTCGCGGGGAAAAGTGAATTGCGACTTTATTTTGACATTTTTGCTCAATCCTCGATTGCCTCAATACCAAGTTGCTTAAGTCGCTCAAGATGCTCCCTCATGGCTTTGAGCTGTTCTGGGGTGTGTCCCTGCCAATCTGTAACCTCACCAGAGACCCGTAGCGGATTCCGAGAACGGTATGACTTTGTTGGGTTTCCAGGGAACTTCTTGTCCGTCAAATTGGGGTCATCTTCAATCGAACCAGTCGGCTCTACTATATAAATTCTGTCTGGTCCTTCGCCCAAGGCAAGTTCAGCTCCCCAAATAGCAGCATCCAAGGTGGCGGTTAGATAGACATAGGATGCCTTCTTCCTCTTACCGTAGTTTGAATTAAAGCCGGGTTCAATCAGGTCTCCCTGGTTCAGATTTGCCTTAGTGCCATGATAGAACCTTTGTGAACTTAAGTCTATTGACTTGTCCTCACTTCTGTTGGTTATCATTGTCGTTATATTCTTTGTGAATGTCTTTTCTTTTACTACACCTCAGCAGGCTGTTTTTCTTGAGTCTTGAGCCACTCCGTTGCCGATTTCGATTCAGCCTGCGCTTCCTCCGACTGAGTAGCTAGCCACTCCTGATAAGCCTTTTCATCACCACCAAAGGAAGCTAGAAATGGAGCAAGGCGGTAAGCCTTTTTCATCCAGACATCTTCATGTGTTAAAGGTAACATCACCAAAAATCCCCCGCTACAGCATTACCATAGCGAGGGATTTTTGTCAACCTACAAAATCAATTTTCTTGCAGTTTGTTGTTAGCTTCTGTCAGTAGCAGCTACTGGCTCAAAGCTTGGAACCACCAACTCACCATTCTGCTTAGTGAGTTGATTGTACAGTCTTTCAGTATTCGGGAAATTCGCAGCCGGCAGAGTCGGGAAGCGACGGTAAGGAACAGTATCCTCCCCAAACGCCTCGGCATATTCAACGCTGTTCAACATCGCGTTGATAAAGCCCTTAATCCCTTTACTTGCCAAGATTTGGTTATACGTCCGAATCTCCGCTTGATTGCGGGGAGCGCGGCCCAAGAAGTGCTTGGTTCCCAACTCAATCACCTTAGTATTCGGATAAGGTGCGTAGAACTGTTTGACGTACAGCGACGAGCAGCCCAAAGCCTCAATGAACTCCTTGAGATTGATTTCATTGTTGCCAAGTTTGCTTTCGAGCGCTGTGAATTCATTCTTCACAACGTAGGGATTCAAGTCGCGTTCAAAAACTTGACGGTAAGCAGCTTGAATTAAAGTTTTCAAAGCTACCTTGTCCGAAGTAGTCGTCAGCTTGAACACCTTAGTTTGTTCGCGCCGCTTGCTGACACCTTGAGCGAGGCTATTTTGTAACTCGAATTCGCCCCGATCGAGCGCAGTGCCGAGTTCGATAAACCGAGGAGTTTCTGGCGTCTGAGCTTGGACATTTTGCTCAGCGACGGAACCCGATCGCATCGTCCGCATCGACAAACCACCGGGAGTTACATAGCGCTCGTAGGGCACTGTATCTTCCCCGAAAGCTTCGTTGTACTCCATGCTGTCCATAATGCTATCGACCAGCGCGTAGAAACCCTTCTTGGCGCAAATGTCAAAGTAAGCGTTCATTTCCTGACGGCCATAGGTAGGGCGTCCCAGGAGTCGGCGGTGAATGTACTCGATCGCCTTACAAACGTAGAGCTTGCTCCAGTACATATTGCGGAACACGTCAGACTTCGCCAACATCCGAATAAACTCGCGCATCGGAATCTCGCCGTTTTCCAGCTTAATTTCCGCTACCTTTTGGCGCTGGCCGTCGAACACGTCGCGACCAAACACTTGCAGGTAAGCAGCCCGAATCACCGCTTGGGTGGAACTTTCGGTATATTTGACACTGGAAGCATTGCTGTAGCTGCTGGAGGCACCGCGGGCAGTTTTCTTGGAAGCAACATAGTTGCTCGGTAACTGGTCTAATTTAAAGACCTTGGGGCCCAGAGAACCAGGAGCAGCACCGCGAGCCGCCGGATTGCTCAACTGATTGTCAATCCCCGCACCTTGACGGATCAGGATACGGCGAGTGTCTTTGCCGAAGGGAGCCGGACGGCTCTTGGGGTTGCGAGTTTCTTTCGGGAAAATCGCGCCAAACTGAATTTCTAAGGGGTCATTACCAACACCGTAAACGTGCTGGTCTGGCAGAGGCTGGTTGTAGCCGGCAAACAAGGTGATGAACTGAGGAACCTTGCGGAACGGAGCGCTGAAATTGAACAAATCAATTTGCGGGCCCCAGTTGCGACACTCCTGAGCTTCTTGGCCCAAACCGCGTAGGTAAGGCACTGTTTCTTCGCCGAAGTAATCGGAATATTCTTGCGAATAGACCATCGCGTCTACGAGGGCTGGCAGGCCGCCTTTGCTGACGATCGCAAAATACTTGCTAAATTCCTCCCGCGAGCTCAAACCGCGGCCTAGGAAGTGGCGGGCGGCAAGTTCTACAGCGCGGCTGTTGACAAACGGCTCGTAGAATTGCTGACGGTACAGAGGAGATTTGCCAAGGCGGCGAATAAACTCTTTCATCGAGATTTCGCCATTTTTGACCTTGGATTCCAAGTCAGAAATGCTTTGGCTGTATGCGCGGCTAATGTCGCGCTCGAATACTTGGCGGTAAGCTGCTTTGATTACTTCGAGCTTTTCGGCCGAAGACAGACCGGTTTTCATGACGAATTTCGATCGCCGCTCGGCTGCGTTGAAGTAGATTTGAGGCAGTTGTAGACCTTGCTGGTCGTTGCTTTCGCGCTGCCGCACCTTGTCTGAAGGTGTGGGAGCTTTGAATTCGGTAATTGCTACGTCGAAATACTGTCCGACGATCGCCGCGGCCTCTGCATTATTTCTGAAATAGCCCAAAGATGCTGCCTTCATTTCCTGCATTGCCACAATTGTGGCTGCCGAAGAGCAAGCATTTTCGATGATTTCCCGCAATCCGCGCACGTTCACCGAAATAATGTTCGGGTCGCCAGCGACAATTGCGTAGGTGATGTAGCGCAAAAACCAGCTCAAATCCCGCAGAGATTTGGTCATGTTGCCAGGGCCGTAGCGCGAGACATTGATCGGCTGAAATCCTGCGGGGATTGGGCCGCTGTAGCCGCCACCGTTGCCAGAAAATAGATTTCCTAGCCCCAAGAAACCGCCGCCACCGCCGTTGCCGCCAGAGCGGCTTTCTACGTAGGTGACATTTCCCAGTTTCATGCCTTCAGAGACATTCGCCGTACCGCCGCGAGCCGCGCCTGCTACAGCCATCGCAGGTTCTTGTGGTCTTTCCAAAAATGCCAGCGGGGAACCGCCGGTAAAAATCCGGTTGGCTGCGCGGGATACTATCAGTTCCGAGTTTTGGGTCAGCGTCGCAGAGATATCGATCCGAAGAGCCCCTGAACTGAAATAACTTGCCAGTTCGCTCAGTTCGCCCCGCTGTAGAAAGCGGTCTTGCTGTTCAGCTTGCGAAATTGTTGCGACCGGTACAGTTTGATATAGTTGCGGACGCGCAACCGAGCTTCCACCACTTGCCTTTACAGTCATTAGACTCCTTCGCTCCCTATCTAAATAGTTGCAGCATTTAACCAGACTAACCTTGCCTTCTGATGCAGGTCAAAGTAGGTATTTTTGCTTTGTTTACTTTTTGCCTTTACCTGTCACGAGGTTCGGGCGCGCTTACTTTCTTAGATTAAAATGTTTTGGTTTCATCTTTCTGCCTGCCGGGAAATGTCCGATCGGAAGGCAGGCACGGGGTACTCCCTCCGCTGCGCTCCGCCGGTACACCCGTGGAAAAAAAGACTCGGCAGGAGAGTTGCCTTTGGGCGATCGCAGCCAGTGCCGTCAATTAAGGGAAAAGAAAATCAAAAATTTTCTTCTGCCTGTTTCGGGGCCTCTTGCTCTCTTGAAAGACGCCTCCGCTTTACCCGACAGTTCAGCGGTGGGCTATTGACAGTCCTCGTTTGTTAAAAAGCCTGTCGAGATTTATTGTATAGATTTAAGAGAGCTTATATGAGAAAAAATGATAAGTTTTATTACGCAGAAGCTGTCAACCGATTTTAGATTTTAGATTTTAGATTTTAGATTGAAGAATCGACCCCACCGATAAATCCGGGGGCCCGGAGCAAATTGCTGTGGGTCAGTGGTCAGCGGTCAGTTGTCAGTCAAATCCCGAATCCCCAAGCCCAACAAATGTCACCTATGGATACTACGCCTGATATCAGCGCTGCCGTGCGGCGGCTTTACGATACTTTCCCCTTCCCGCCCGATCCTTTGTCAGATGAACCGCCCCCTGGGTACAACTGGCGCTGGAGTTGGCCTGATGCTTACAATTTTTGCACCGGGCAAAAGCCGCCAAAACTGGATATTCGGATTTTAGATGCTGGCTGTGGCACTGGTTCGAGCACCGATTATCTGATTCACCTCAATCCTGAAGCTTCGGTGACGGCGATCGACCTGAGTGAAGGTGCTTTGAAGGTAGCACAAGAACGCTGTCGGCGATCGGGAGCGCGCGAAGCTGATTTTCGCCACCTCAGCCTGTACGATGCCGCCGAGTTAGAGGGCGAGTTTGATTTGATTAACTGCGTGGGCGTTCTGCACCACTTACCCGATCCGATCCGGGGCATTCAAGCGCTGGCGGCGAAGTTGGCGGAGGCCGGTTTGATGCACATTTTTGTGTATGCTGAGCTCGGACGCTGGGAAATTCAACTGATGCAAAGGGCGATCGCACTTCTTCAAGGCCCGCAAAAAGGTGACTATCCCGATGGTGTGAAAGTAGGTCGTCAAATCTTTGCTTCTTTACCAGAAAACAACCGTCTTGTCAAGTACGAAAAACACCGTTGGGCGGGAGAAAATCAGCGGGACGAATGTTTTGCTGATATGTACGTTCACCCGCAGGAAATTGACTACAATATTGAGACTTTGTTCGAGTTAATTGACGCTTCGGGATTGGAATTTATTGGTTTTTCAAATCCGGGATATTGGCAGTTAGAAAGACTTTTGGGGAAAGCGCCGGAATTGATAGAAAGAGCTCAGGGTTTGACGGAACGGGAGCTTTATCGATTAATTGAATTGTTAGATACGGAAATCACTCATTACGAGTTTTTCTTGGGCAAAAAGCCTGTTAATAAAATTGATTGGTCGGACGATAAGGCACTTTTGGCAGCAATTCCAGAGTTGAGTGGTTGTATGCACGGTTGGCCGAGTCAACAAGTGTTTGATTGCAACTACCAATTGCTCAATTTGTCAAGTGCTGAATTTGAGTTTTTGCAAGGTTGTTTACCCCCCCCAGACAGGGCGGGCACGGGGGCACCGCCCCTACAAGGGGGTGGGAAGACTGTTGGGGAGATTTTGGCGGATGTGGAGATGGGATTGGATGAAGTGCGATCGATCTTATCAAAACAGCTCATTTTGCTCACGCCCAAATAGGACTTAGGCATAGGTCAGAAACCGGGTTTTTTACTAAATCTTGGTTGGAAACGGTGAATTCCGTGAAAAACCCGGTTTCTTTGGTCGGAGTGCGAACTGTTTAAAGATGTTGAGATAAGATGAGATTGAATGCGATAAATCTAAAATATAAAATCGAATGACTTTTCAATTTCCCACCGCAGTCAAAGAACGTCTTCAGGCATCGCCATCTCAGATAGCCGACTTTTGCCAGCGCTGGAATATTATTGAATTAGCATTATTCGGTTCAATCCTGAGAGATGATTTTCGTCCCGATAGCGATATAGACATTCTAGCCAGCTTTGCCCTCAATACTTCCTGGAATCTTTTCGACTTTATCCAAATGCAAGAACAGTTAGAAAGTATGTTGGGGCGTAACATAGATTTAACTCAGAAACAACAAATAAATAACCCTTTTAGTCGAAATGAAATCCTGCGAACTTGTCACATCATCTACTCAGAAAATCGCACTATTTCCAGTTTATACTTTTCAATTAAACCAGCCAATCTAACTATGCAAGCCGACAATAGAAATCAGGCTGCCCTCTGGGATATGATAGAAGCAATTAAGCAAATAATGGAGTTTACCGCTAGCTTGTCATGTGCAGAATACCGAGTAAATAGGATGGTGCAGCGGGCTGTTGAAAGAGAGTTTGAAATTCTCGGCGAGGCTGCTAGGAGAATTTCGGAGGAATTCCGTCAAGCTAATAGTGATATTGATTGGCGCAATATTATTAATTTGCGGAATATCATTGCTCACCGGTACGATCGCGTGGAGCCAGATACTCTCTGGAATATCATTGTCACAGTGCTGCCCGGTTTGCTAAGCCAGTTAGAGTTGCTGCTGCCTCCGCTGCCACCAGATGTGGAATTACCCGATTGAATCCGTGGGACAAATCCTTTAATCCCAAATCCGAAATGGATTGACACAGGCCCCCCTCTGCGGCTACGCTTTGAAGTTAGAGGTTGCTTTGCTTGTAGAGGAAGTAGCCCGCGTCGCCCAAAAATCTAGTTGCACTGCCCAAAGCTGTTGGTAGCAGCAATGGACAGCTAACCGCCAAACTGGAATCAGCAGTCTGGAGGCTAACGGAGTATGATAACACTCTCTGTAGCCGCCCTGCTATGTCTTGAAATGCGGGGCGGCTGGGTTTTTGGGTTTTTCTAGAAAACCCAAAACCAGGAGAACATAATTATGTCACAGGAATTCTTGCCTGACGACAACAAATTTGCACGACCAAATGACGACTCAGCAGCAGAATCGGAACAGGATGTGGTTTGTGTAACGGTGACAGGTTCGCCCCAGGGTGTCAGGGAAACCATACTCACTTTGTACCGGCTAGGATTTGCCGAAGTCGGCGATTGGAGTCCCGTACAGCGTGCAGCCAATCCGAACCAAGTGATGAGTGTGCTGATTCGCCGTCGGAAGCGCAAAGCGTAGGTGTTTGCTCGTTCCCAGGCTAAGGCCTGGGAACACATTCCATGAGCATCTGCCTCCTGTTTTTGTTTTTATCCGCTAGCGAGGCAGAGCCTCTGGATCTCGGTTCCCAGGCCTTAGCCTGGGAACCAGTTAAATTATGGTCACAATAAAACGAATATTACGGAAAGACAAAGGACATGACGCGAGAAGAAGCAGCGCGGCGAATTGACCAAGCAGCCGAGGAGAAATTAAGTAAGCTAGATTTGTCCAAGCTAGGGTTGGAGGAATTGCCACTGGAGATTGTTAAGTGTACGCATCTGACACAGCTTTGCCTCAATCATAATAAGATTACCTCTATCCCAAAGGAGTTCGGGCAACTCTCGAATCTGACAGAGCTTGACTTTTGGAACAATCAGATTACTTCCATTCCAGAGGAGTTTGGGCAACTGTCCAATCTGATACAGCTTAACTTTTGGAACAATCAAATTACTTCCATTCCAAAGGAGTTCGGGCAACTGTCCAATCTGACACAGCTTTACCTTAGTGACAATGAGATTACCTCCATTCCAGAGGAGCTTGGGCAACTGTCGAATCTGACACAGCTTAACCTCAGTGGCAATGAGATTACCTCCATTCCAGAGGGGCTTGGGCAACTGTCGAATCTGACCCTGCTTAACCTCAGTGGCAATGAAATTACCTCCATCCCAAAGGAACTCGGGCAATTGTCAAATCTGAAATACCTTTACCTCAGTGACAATGAAATTACCTCCATCCCAAAGGAACTCGGGCAATTGTCAAATCTGAAATACCTTTACCTCAGTGACAATGAAATTACCTCCATCCCAGATGCGCTCGGTAAACTGTCGAGTCTTACACAGCTTAATCTCAGTAGCAATGAGATTACCTTTATTCCAGAGGAACTCGGGCAACTGTCCAATCTGACATGGCTTTTCTTCAGTGGCAATGAGATTACTTCCATCCCAGAGGAACTCGGGCAATTGTCAAATCTCACCCTGCTTAACCTCAGTGACAATGAGATTACCTCCATCCCAGAGGAATTCGGGCAACTGTCCAATCTGAAATGGCTTTACCTGAGTGGCAATGAGATTATCTCCATTCCAGAGGAACTCGGGCAACTGTCAAAGTTGACACGGCTTGAGCTCAATAATAATCAAATTGCTGAAATTCCAGAGGCGATTCGCAGCATGAAGGATTTGGAACTAGATTTGCGAGATAATCCGGTATTGATTCCGTCGCAAACTCTGGGTTATGGTCACAACCATGTAGGCTCTGGTGATTTGCCAACCATCGACTCTTACTTCTACACCCGCAATCCAGAGCTACTTGAGCTAGATGCTGAGCGCAAAAAAATTAAATCTGAGGGATATTTTGACGTTGAAACCCTTCAAGATGCCAGACGAAGGATAACAGTTTCTATTGTGCAGCGACAGGGACAGCCTAAATTTCGACGTAAGTTGTTAACTGCTTACGGCGGTCGATGCCCAATAACTGATTGTGATGTAGAGTCAGCTATCGAAGCAGCACATATAATTCCATATCAAGGTAATCAAACCAATCATGTAACAAATGGTTTACCACTTAGAGCCGACATACACACTCTCTTCGATTTGCATCTACTATCAATTAGACCAGATACTAATGAAGTGGTGATTGCCCCTGAACTCATCGGCACCTGTTACCAAGGTTTGGCTGATCGGAAACTGACTTTACCCCAGGATCGAAAAACAGCACCAAATCAAAATGCTCTCAGCAAGCATCATGAAATTTTTCTCAGCAAATGCAAAAGTAGTCAGCTACAACGGTTATAAGGTCTAGATGAGGAAAATAGAGTTTCCCCGCCTAGCTTTAGTATGCTGCAAATGACTGGTTTCCCACATTTCCCCGCCTAGAGCTTGGAAGTGCTGAGGCTATGTCAGAATATGTCAGGGTTTTTATAGAGTTGCTTGACCGATTAATATAAATCTAAACAATGTAGCAAATAAAGCACCTATAATGGCACTAATTGAACTTAAAATAATTTGGTCTTTATTTTTAATAAAAAAGTTAGTTTTTTGGTTTGACCTTTCTTTAGTAAAAACTACAAATTTTTTGTTTATACCAAATAACCAGTGTTGAAAGTATGTTTTTCTTTTTAAAATAATTGGCTTGATTCTTTCGATCATACCAATACAAAGAGAATCATCATCACAATATATTTGTGTGTTAAATTGATCGAGTTCTAAATTAAAATAAGGTTTCGTTAACACGATTTCTAAATTATAGAAATCTTGTTTCTCTGCAATTTCTATAATCTCATTAATTGATTCTAATTCATATTCGTCCTCAAGTTTAATGATATATGAAGAATATGATTCTTCAAATAGTTCACGTGTTCTTTGAATCTCACAAATTGAATCTAATTTAGGTTCGTTCGGAGTAATATTATAAGTTGAAAAACAAGATTCTTTTAATATTTCCTCTATTTTTTCTACATCATCCAAAAATATTTTGGCTGTTGGCAAAAAAGTATGTATCTGCTTTTTTAGTTTTTTCATTAGTTTTTTAGTTATAGTGTTTACAAAAATAAACTTTCTACATACCCAACTACCTCTGTTTTATCTTCAGAGTCATCTTTATGTTTAGACATTTATCATTTCTCCAAAAGAGAGGGATTACAAGTAAGTCCTATTGCATATTTAACATTTTTTCAATTCCCTGTCTACCATAAAGATACTTAAACATCAACTCTTTACATAAAGACCTGTAACAGTGCCAGCCGCTCCGACCGCTCCAACCGCTGCGACCGTGCCAGACGTGCCAACAAGCGCCAGACGTGCGACCGCTCCGATCGTGCCAGACTTGCCAGCAGTCCGATCACCTCGGAGTCATCCGATCGCCCCCCAGTGTCGCAGCCTCTCAACAGTCGCAGCCGATCGCCCCGTGTCGATCGGACAGTGCTACCCAGCTTGTTAATTCAACTAGAATCACTGCGGCCGCCACTTCCCTCGGATGTGTAAATATTTTAATAACAATAACAATCTTGGAAGGTAAAAGATGATACAAGCCCACAAACAAAAACTTACCTTTGAAGAGTACCTCACCTATGAGGACGACACCGACAACCGCTACGAATTAATTGACGGAGACTTAGTAACATTGCCACCAGAATCTGAACCCAATAACGCCATTGTCAGCTATCTGTTTTTAATCCTCGTCAATACTGGCATCCCTTGGCGGTGTATCAAAACACATATGTGCGAAATCCAAGTTCCGATCCTGCGCGAGGGCGACGCAGCTAACCGTTACCCCGATTTAGTGATTTTGCGGCCAGAACACATCTTGCTGACAGCATCTAGGCTAACTATCACCCTTGATATGCCGCCTCCTCAGTTGGTGGTTGAGGTTGTTAGTCCTGGGAGAATTGGGCGCGATCGCGATTACATTAGTAAACGAGCTCAATATGCAGCGCGGGGTATCCCTGAATATTGGATTGTTGACCCTCAAGAGCAGATAGTAGCGGTACTACGACTAGAATCAGGTGAGTATGTCGAAGTTGGGATGTTTCAAGGGGAACAAACACTTGTTTCTCCAACATTTCCGCAGTTGAATTTAACGGCTGGACAAGTTTTGGGAGGAGAGTTTCAGTTGTAGAATGCGCCAAATTGCATAATTTTCACCTAAGCTACCTTGGGGCAAATTTCGACTTTGACAGTCATACCTACTTTATTGAGCATTGCAATCAGACTGTCAACGGAAAACTGCCCTATTTTACCTTGAGTTAGAGCTTTGATTCGATCGTGGGACTGTTGGAGATGTTGAGCCGTTTGATCGAGAGTCCAACCGCGCTCTTTAATCTGATGAGTCAGGGCGAGAATTAGTTGCGATCGGATTAGTAAGTTATCAGCTTCTTCAGATGAGAATCCGAGGTCTAGAAAGATATTATCGACTGCTTGGGTAATAGTATTTTCGCTCATTGTTCCGGTTCTCTTGAGTTTAAACGATTTTGTAACAAATCTTGGTAGCGTTTCTGCCCAATTTCGATATTTTTCTTGGCTGTTTTCTGAGTTTTATTTTGGAAGGCATGGAGCACATAAATAGCTTCTTCAAATCTAGCAATATAGAAAACCCGATAGGCATTTTCTGTCCGAATCCGAATTTCTTCAACGCCTTTACCTACGATCGACATCGGTTTAAAGTCTGGTGGTTGTATGCCCTGCTGGAGAGTCCAAAGTGAAAAACCGGCTTCTTTTCGGGCATCTTCAGGAAGAGATTGGATTTCTTCGCGGGCAGGGCCAACCCACCGAATCGGCTTGATGGTCATCGAGTTTGTTGAGAATCGAATACTGTGACAATTATACTCAAGTATTGCCTTAAGTATTTTATTTCTTCAGCGCTCTATGTCGGTTAGTTCAGCCGCCGATTTGAGACATGGTGCGGCTGTAATTTCCCTGAGTAGTTCCCGAATCTCGCTGCTTGAAATTAATCTCCGGTTTAATCTCTAATATGTGCCGCACTCGATCGCATTTAATATAATTATTTGTAAATTGGGTTGAGTTAAAGCGATCGCCTTTCCCTAATTTATCGCACATTTAAGAATTTGACCGACAACTCCATACCTGTCGCCTGTCAATCCATCCAATTCGTGTTCAACATCTTCCAACCATCCAAGTTTACTTGTCCACTTACCATTAGGTAACTGTCTGGCTGCATGAGTTGGGATACCGCTAGAGTCAACATATAGTGCTATTTTCTGATATCCAGCTTCTAATATATCACCTTTACAAAGTTCATATCCCAGTGTTTTATAAGCCTGAATATATGCGTCTAAAGTCTCCTCTTGCGGCACGCCTTCTGGCCAATAGAATTGCTCTCCAGGTATCGGTTGCCACCAGCGATCTTCTTCACCAGCAGCCCATGCAAAGCAATTATATTCCTGTGACTTTTGGCTAGTAACTCGATAATCAGTGCGAGACAAGTTAGGCCATTTAATTTCAAGTTCCGGTCTTCTATACATTCTATTCAATCGCGTAGCCTCGCTCTCTACCCCACTCTATCCAAGCGGATGCCATCTGTTTTACCCTTCCCCTTTGTTCCGGTTTAATGGGATTTTCACCCGTAATTGCATTCAATGCAGCTAACCAGTAAAGGGGATTTTTTTGCAGTTCCGATAGCAACAGCGGCACGACTTTATATCCCATCTTAATGATTTCCTGATATGCAGGATGCTGAGACATTTGAGCTGTGGAAGACATTCCCGCAACTTGACTTTCCCATTCCGTAGCAAGAGTATAAAATTTGTCAATTACCTCGATCGCAATTTCAGCATTTTGATTGCAAATATCTCGATCGGTATTTGCTGCGGGATTTTCTCGTTGCGCGATCGAGCTTTCAATGCTCATCAAGATTAATTCTTCGATCGATACATTCATCTGGGCAGCAACTTTTTGTAGCTTCAGAATCAGTACGTCTGAAATGGCGATCGAGATGGTGTTCATCTGACTTACAAAATTGGATGATGTCTTAAGTGTACCAACTAAATTCTCGATTTCGGCCAGTTCATCCGCCGATTTGAGACATTGTGCGGCTGTAATTTCCTTGAGTAGTTCCCGAATCCCGCTGCTTGAAATTAATCTCCGGTTTAATTTCTAATATGTGCCGCACTCGATCGCGCAATTCGCTTGTAGGAGTCCCGTTGCGGAGAGCAGTTTTTAAGTCAATTTGCCCGGTTTCGTTCAGCAGACAAGGCCGCAGCCACCCGTCAGCAGACAAACGCATCCGGTTGCAGCGATCGCAAAAACACTCGGACATTTGACTGATAAATCCTAAAGTGCCCTTCGCCCCCGGAATTTGAAACACATCCGCCGGCCCATTTCCGCGCACACCCGACTCGGCTAACCCGTATTTGTCGCTAATTTGTTGCCGCAATTCGGCCGATGCTACCCAACCTTTATCGCCAAATAACTCCCCATTGCCGATCGGCATAAACTCAATAAATCGAACGTGCCAATTCCGGTTAATAGTTAATGCAGCCAAATCCAATATTTCGCTGTCATTCACACCGGGAATTACCACAACATTCAGTTTCAGCGGGTCGAATCCTGCTTGATAAGCCGCTTGAATTCCCTCCCAAACCTGCGTCCATCGCGATCGTCCCCGACTGCCAATTATCTTATCAAAAGTTTCCGGTTCCAAGGAATCCAAACTAATATTAATCCGGCGCAAACCAGCATTGTAGAGATTTTCGGCCATTCCCGCCAGCAAAAAGCCGTTAGTTGTCATTGACAAATCTCGCGTTTCCGGCAAAGATGCGATCGACCTCACCAATTCCACCACCCCAGGCCGCAGCAGCGGTTCCCCTCCTGTCAAGCGAAACTTGGTAAATCCCACCGGTATAAAAACTTCCCGCAGCAGAGTTAGCAATTCCGAGTGAGTTAACAACTGCTGCTGCAATACATAGTCCAACTCGCTACCTTCCGGCATACAGTAGAGACAGCGGAAGTTGCAGCGGTCTATCAAGCTAATCCGAAGGTAGTCTACGGTATCCATGTCAATAGTTTGTAATATTATTTAATTATAAATGCCGATCGCATTTTCTGCAATTATTGATAGAAAGCAAAAAACCTGCATCGATTTCTCTCTCTTCTCTTACTCTGTGCTCTCTGCGTCCTCTGCGGTTAATAAAAAAAATCTAGTTTGCAAGTCTATACATCTATGACATTCTTTGAATTTGAAGCTGATTTTGTCGAAGCTTTGCGCTGCATCCCCATGCAAGTACGTCTCAAGTTAGATACTTGCGGCATTAAATTGAAGTTGCAGGATTGGAATCATTTCAACCAAGCAGAACGGCAAAGTCTTGTAGAGTTACCTTGCTTGACAGAAGCAGAAATTATTGATTACCGAGAAAAGCTAAATCAAATATTAATTCAACAGACAGGCAAACCGGGAACTGATTTGGCTGTTGATGAAAATCCCCCGTGGATGGATGCTGCAACTGTACCGGAGTCTGTTTCTGCAAAAGCGCAAGAGCTCGGCGTGACAATTTCTTTGGCCCAGTGGGCGAGTTTGCAGCCTCTACAGCGATTTGCTTTGATTAAGCTTAGTCGATCGAGCCACGAGAATAAAAATTTCATCCCGGCGCTTCAAGAGTTTAAGGTTATTGAATGAGATCGAATTTGAATTAACTCTTGTAGCGCTCAGAGGCAGACAAGGGAGAGTTACCTCATCGATTCGCGCGATCGTCCTTTCTCACTTCTCACTAAGTGAGGCTGACTCAGTGAGAATATGGAGAACAATGTGTAACCAAGTGCGATCTGGCGGTAGGAGAGGTAGGGTGAGGTCGATCGGACATTTAACGGCTTGAGGTTTCCGAAGCGCTAGACACCAAATTCCGAAAATATGATTAATTTTATTTTAAGTATTGTTACCGCCGCGTGGTATGATTTTTCTGAGTTTGCAAAGCACTCGCCTGCTACCTGCATTAGTTTCTGAGCTTCGTGAACACGCAAAACACACCCACCGACCCCACACCAGCAACCGAGGATATTCCTCAAGCTGGCACAGTCTCGACAGTCTCGACAGTCTCGTCCGAGACAACGAATCCGATGCAAGACTTTTATCGCCTCCAACAAGAGTTGTTGGCGTACACCCTTGCTTTTACGGCGATTATTTTTATCTCCGTTTGGATTTTTTACTCGCTCAATATTGCCCTGAATTATTTGCTTGGGGCGAGCACAGGTGTGGTTTACTTAAAGATGTTGGCTAGAGACGTTGAACGAATCGGCAGCCAAAATCAGCGCATCAGCAAGACAAGGCTCGGTGTGTTTTTAGCGGTGATGATAGTAGGAACACAGTGGAATCAGCTACAGATTTTACCGATATTTTTGGGATTTCTGACTTACAAAGCTGCGCTGTTGGTTTACGTGATCCGAAGTGCATTAGCACTAGACTACAGGTAAGTCAGGCAATTCGAGCAAAACTCAACTCATCGATTTGTATGGGGAAGCCCGTTGAATGGCAATGCTTGACGTTCTAAACACCTTTAATCGTTTCCCCCTCGCCGAATTGGAAGTTGGGCAGCAGTTGTACTGGCAACTCGGCAATCTGAAAGTGCACGGGCAGGTTTTTCTAACCTCGTGGTTTGTAATTGCCGTTTTAGTCGTAGTTTCGATTTTAGGAACCAGCAAAATCCAGCGAATTCCCAGCGGAATGCAAAATTTTATGGAGTATGCGCTGGAATTTATTCGGGACTTGGCTAAAAACCAAATTGGGGAAAAAGAATATCGCCCTTGGGTACCGTTTATTGGTACATTATTTCTGTTCATCTTTGTGTCAAACTGGTCTGGCGCTCTAATTCCTTGGAAGCTGATTAAGCTGCCATCAGGCGAACTGGGAGCTCCTACCGCTGACATCAACACGACGGTAGCATTTGCACTGCTGACTTCTCTAGCATATTTTTATGCAGGTCTCAGCAAAAGCGGCTTGGGGTATTTCGCCCACTATGTTGAACCGGTGCCTTTCATGTTGCCGTTCAAAATCATAGAAGATTTCACTAAGCCTCTGTCCCTGAGTTTCCGTTTGTTTGGCAACATTCTTGCGGACGAATTGGTGGTCGGAGTGCTAGTCTTGCTAGTGCCTTTATTTGTTCCTCTGCCAGTGATGGTTCTGGGACTATTTACGAGTGCAATTCAAGCTTTGATTTTTGCTACCTTAGCCGCCGCCTACATTGGTGAAGCTCTAGAAGGCGGTCACGGCGAAGAACACCACGATTAACTAACGATAAACGGCGAAGCATGAGGGAGGAAAAAATAAATTTCTGAACTTAAACTTTCTGCCGTAAAATCGGACAATTCTCTAGACTATCTGTTCTCAATTTTGTACTTTAGATAAGGAAAATCATCATGAACCCAACAGTTGCTGCCGCTTCCGTAATTGCCGCCGCTTTGGCAGTAGGTTTAGCTGCAATCGGCCCTGGCATCGGTCAAGGTAATGCAGCAGGTCAGGCTGTAGAAGGGATTGCCCGTCAGCCGGAAGCAGAAGGTAAAATTCGCGGCACCTTGCTGTTGAGTTTGGCGTTCATGGAAGCGCTCACAATTTACGGTTTGGTCGTAGCCCTAGTGCTGCTGTTTGCCAACCCCTTCGCATAATAATTTGAAATTTTAGATTTGAGGTTTTGGCGATTCTAATCCAAAATCTCAAATCTAAAATCGATTAAGCGAATTAGATGGAAGCCGTCAAAAAATCATGATGCACTGGACAGTATTACTAGCAGTTGAAGAAGCGGCTAAGGAAGGGGGACTGTTTGATATAGATGCTACGCTGCCTCTGATGGCGGTGCAGTTTTTAATTCTAGTCGCAGTCTTGAATGTAATTTTTTACAAGCCGCTCAGCAAGTCAATTGACGATCGCGCCGATTACATTCGCAACACTCAAGTCTCCGCCCAAGAACGCTTGGCAAAAGCTCAGCAACTAGCGCAGCAGTACGAGCAAAAACTGGGAGAAACTCGCAAACAGTCTCAATCAGTAATTGCTGCTGCTCAAGCTGATGCCCAAAAAATTGGGGCAGCCAAAGTAGCTGAGGCTCAACAAGAAGCTCAAGTCGCGCGAGAAAAGGCTGGGCAAGAAATAGAGCAGCAAAAGCAAGAAGCAATGCGCTCACTAGAACAACAAGTAGACGCGCTCAGCGGCCAAATTCTCGAAAAGCTATTAGGGCAGTCGCTGGCCAAATAGCGAGCCGAAGAGTTTTAGATTTTTGAGGGAATCTCAAATCTAAAATCGCTTCACCCAATCTGCACGCGCAATTATGGAAGAGTATCATGGGGACTGTTTTATTGCTAGCCACAGAAGCTAGCGGCGAAGGTGGTTTCGGTTTAAATTTCGATATTTTAGAAACCAACCTGATTAACCTGGTCATTATTATTGCAGTGCTGTTTTATTTCGGGCGCGGATTTGTAGGTAAAATCCTGACTGAGAGGCGTTCGGGCATCCAAGAGGCGATTCAAGAAGCAGAAAAACGCCAAAAAGATGCAGCAGCAGCTCTAGCAGAGCAACAGCAAAAATTGACTCAAGCGCAAGCAGAAGCGGAACGAATTCGGGCCGCTGCTGAAGAAACTGCCAAGAAAGCAAAAGAAACAATTCTAGCTCAGGCAGCGCAAGACGTTGAACGCATGAGAGCAACAGCAGGTCAAGAGTTGGAAGCGGAGCGGGAAAGAGCGATCGCCCAACTGCGATCGGCGGTTGTATCTCTGGCATTAGCAAAGGTGGAAAGCCAGCTAAAAACTAGCTTGGACGACAGCGCTCAACACCAATTAATCGATCGCAGCATTGCGTTACTGGGAGGCTAAAACGTGAGTACAGTCAGCACAGAAGTCTTACAGCCTTACGCATCTGCCTTGATGTCACTGGCTCAGTCCAACAATCTCTCAGAGAAGTTCGGCGAAGATATTCGTTCCTTGCTGAGCCTGCTAGAAGGTTCGGAAGACTTGCGTCAATTTTTAGCCAATCCGCTGATAAAACCGGATGCTAAAAAAGCCGTGATTCAGCAAATAGCGGGTGAAGAAATGAGCCCCTTGATGCACAGCTTTCTGAAGCTATTAGTAGACAAAGGAAGAATTCTTTTTTTAGAAGGAATTGGCAAACAATACTTGGCAAGGCTCCGAGAACTAAACCAAACAGTATTGGCTGAAGTTACATCGGCAGTCCCGCTTTCAGACGCTCAACAGCAGACTGTTCGCGAGAAAGTGCAGGCGATGACCAGCGCTAGAAGCGTAGAAATTGAAACCAAAATAGACGCAGATTTAATCGGCGGTGTGGTAATCAAAGTAGGCTCTCAAGTAATTGATGCCAGCCTGCGGGGACAATTGCGCCGTCTGGGAATTCGCTTGAATTCCTGATAGTTAATAGCTGATGACTATTAGCTAATTTAATTAGCAGTTAACGGTTGGTAGTTTTGAACAACTGATAACTGACAACTGACAACTGACAACAAACAACTGACAACAAACAACTGACATGGCAGCAATCAGACCTGACGAAATTAGCAGCATTATTCGCCAGCAAATTGAACAGTACGACCAAGACGTAAAAGTCTCTAACGTCGGTACTGTTCTGCAAGTAGGCGACGGCATTGCCCGGATTTATGGCTTGGATAAAGCCATGTCTGGGGAATTGCTAGAATTTGCCGACGGCACCGTGGGCATTGCACTGAACCTCGAACAAGATAACGTCGGTGCAGTGTTGATGGGCCAAGGCCTCGGCATTCAAGAAGGTTCGGCAGTTACTGCTACTGGCAGAATTGCTGAAGTCCCCGTGGGTGAAGCAATGTTGGGACGGGTAGTTGATGCTTTGGCCCGTCCGATTGACGGCAAAGGAGAAATTAAAACTACTGAATCTCGCTTGATTGAATCTCCGGCACCGGGGATTGTTTCTCGCCGTTCTGTGTACGAACCCATGCAAACAGGAATTACCGCTATTGATGCGATGATTCCGGTGGGAAGAGGACAGCGGGAACTGATTATCGGTGACAGACAAACCGGTAAAACTGCGATCGCGATCGACACGATTATTAACCAAAAATCGGAAAACGTGATCTGCGTTTACGTGGCGATCGGTCAAAAAGCTTCTACAGTAGCTAACATCGTCAACGTCCTGCAAGAAAAGGGCGCGATGGACTACACGATCGTAGTAGCAGCCAACGCTAGCGACCCCGCAACCCTGCAATACTTGGCTCCCTACACAGGTGCTAGCTTAGCCGAGTATTTCATGTACAAAGGCAAGCACACTTTGGTCATTTACGATGACCTTTCCAAACAAGCACAAGCTTACCGCCAAATGTCCTTGTTGCTGCGCCGTCCTCCCGGTCGCGAAGCTTATCCCGGAGACGTGTTTTACCTGCACTCTCGCTTGCTAGAACGCGCTGCTAAATTGAGCGACGATTTGGGCGAAGGCAGCATGACTGCTTTGCCAATTATCGAAACCCAAGCTGGTGACGTTTCTGCTTACATTCCGACGAACGTAATTTCGATTACCGACGGTCAAATCTTCCTTTCTTCTGACTTGTTTAACGCTGGTTTGCGTCCGGCAGTAAACCCCGGTATTTCGGTATCGCGGGTAGGTTCGGCAGCTCAAACTAAGGCGATGAAAAAAGTAGCCGGTAAGGTGAAATTGGAATTGGCACAGTTTGAAGAACTGGCAGCATTTTCTCAGTTTGCTTCTGACTTGGATAAAGCTACTCAGAATCAATTGTCGCGCGGTCAGCGCTTGCGGGAACTGTTGAAACAGCCCCAAAGTTCGCCTCTGCCGATGAACGAACAAGTGGCTGTAATCTATGCCGGTATTAACGGCTATATGGATGACATCCCAGTGGAAAAAGTCAGCAAGTTTACTGTTGGTTTGCGCGACTATTTGCGGACTAGCAAGCCGAAGTACGGTGAAATTGTTCAAGGCGGAAAAGCCTTGACTGATGAAGCTGAGAAGCTGCTGAAAGAAGGCATCACTGAATACAAGCAAAGTTTCTTGGTTTCTGCGTAATTAGTCATTAGTCATTAGTGATTAGCGGGTGAAATTGTTAGGGACACGGCTCTTGGAGTGTCCCTAGATTAAGGACACGGCATTGCCCATTGGTGTCAAAAAACCCGTTAAACCCGCAGTCCGACAGGGGTTAAAACCCCTGTCTCAAAGCAAAAGTCCTCTGAAGAGGACTGAAGAACTTATTAG
Source organism: Microcoleus sp. D2_18a_D3 (assembly GCF_036702455.1). Lineage (NCBI taxonomy): Bacteria > Bacillati > Cyanobacteriota > Cyanophyceae > Oscillatoriales > Microcoleaceae > Microcoleus > Microcoleus sp. D2_18a_D3. The sequence goes on along the minus strand of NZ_JAUBTK010000086.1, from coordinate 5,179 downwards.
TCCTCTTCAGAGGACTTTCGCTATTAGACAGGGACTTCAGTCCCTGGCGGGCTTTCGGCTTAAGTTGACACGAATGGGCAGTGCCGTGTCCCTACGGTGGGTTAAAAAATGCCGTTTCTCGATCGCGCACAAGCTTAAAAATTGATGACTAGGAACTAAAAACTCAGAATAAAAGCTAAGAAAAAAGGAGAAAGTTATGGCAAATCTGAAAACTATTCGCGATCGCATTAAGTCGGTCAAGAACACTAAAAAGATTACAGAAGCAATGCGCTTGGTGGCCGCTGCAAAGGTGCGCCGCGCTCAAGAACAGGTGACTGCTACTCGGCCTTTTGCCGATCGACTGGCAGAGGTATTGTACGGTTTGGCGGAACGCTTGCAGTTTGAAAACCTGGATTTGCCGCTGCTGAAAAAACGCGAAGTGCGATCGGTGGGACTGTTGGTAGTTTCGGGCGATCGGGGTTTGTGCGGCGGCTACAACAGCAACATCATCAGATACGCCGAAAATCGCGCTAAGGAAATCAAAGCTGAAGGCTTAGACTACAAATACGTGTTGGTAGGACGCAAAGCTACTCAGTATTTCCAGCGCCGCGAACAGCCGATCGATGCTACTTACGCTAACTTAGAACAAATTCCCACAGCACCGGAAGCGGCACAAATTGCTGACGAATTGCTTTCCTTGTTCCTGTCAGGAACTGTGGACAGAGTTGAGCTAATTTACACCAAGTTTGTGTCATTAATTAGTTCGCGTCCGGTAATTCAAACTTTGCTGCCCCTCGACCCCCAAGGTTTGGAAACTCCTGATGATGAAATCTTCCGCTTGACATCGCAAGGCGGACAGTTTCAAGTATCGCGCGAGAAGGTTGCTTCACCTACGAAGAGTTTGCCCAGAGACATGATTTTCGAGCAAGATCCGGCGCAAATTCTGGAGGCTCTTTTGCCCTTGTATTTGAACAACCAATTGCTGCGGGCTTTGCAAGAGTCTGCTGCTAGCGAGTTGGCTGCGCGGATGACGGCGATGAATAATGCTAGTGAGAATGCTAGCGATTTGATCGGTAGTTTGACGCTGACTTATAACAAGGCGCGGCAAGCGGCAATTACTCAGGAAATCCTGGAAGTTTGCGGCGGTGCTGAGGCTTTGAACGGTTAGGTTAGGGTTGACAATTTGTTGATTTTATGCTAGGCGTCTGGGGGAACTCAGGCGCTTTTTTTAGTGAAAATACAAAAAAATTCGACGATCTAAACTTACCTTGATATATCCCACATTCCGCACGGAGACTGTCACAATCGTTTTTTTCGGGAGTTGGATCGAAAATTAAGTTTTTTTTTTATACAAAGATACCGATCACTCGTGGCAACGATCGGCAGTTTCAGGCGATCGAATAACCAAAATTCGTAGTGTGCCAGTTGGGGGTGCGGAATGTGGGATATATGGTGGCAATAATTTACCTGTTCATTAGTTGAGAAATATGGATGGTAAGATCGGGAAAAGCAAGGGGTTCAATGGTGCCAGTTCGGAAAGTATTTCGCTGCTGGTAAAAATCGCCTTCCGGGAAGCGAAACACAATTAATTGTCGATCGCGCAGGTTAACAACCCAATATTCTTGAATTCCGGCTGCTGCATAAATCTTGCTTTTTTCCTCTAAGTCTTTACTCAAACTGGAATCAGCATATTCAATCAGCCAAAAAATGTTTTCTGGATATGGGTGATGTTCCAGGTAGATATCGTTGAGAGGTTGAACGACGGCAATATCGGGTTCTGGTTCTGAGTTATTTGGCAGAGTAATCGGTCTGGCTTCGCGAATTTGGGCTCTCGTAGATAATGCGACTCGCAATCGGTTGGCAAATCGATCGCTAAAATAAGTATGCGCCGTTCCTTCGGGTACCATTTCGACTATTATTCCATTTAGTAATTCAACTTTGCGATCGTTTAAAATGCCGGCTTCTATCATTTTATGGTAGTGATCTATTGTCCATTTTGCTGTAGTTAATGTCATCGCGATCGCTCCTTGCTTATATCTCACTATGACTTTTTGCTGAATTAACTTATTTTAGGCGATATACTCATGTTCTATCGGATTTTTTACGTTCTTCTAACCACCGCTGAAAAGAGTTCTGAATTTCTCCAGACGGTTTACCGAGAATAATATTTTTGATGCTAATGTCTTCGTCAATATCAGGCCAGTGGATTCCATCATTTCCACCAATAAATCGCCAATTATTGCGTTCCTTTGGTGTGCTATGCAATAGCCGAGGATACCAAGCTAAAGGAACAGAAATAGTACGACCATCGGATAGATAGACTGTTAGCGCGTCGTCTGTAACAACTACGTTTTGTGCTTGGGGGATTTCTAGCAACTCAACCATTAAAGAAGTCATTCCAACCTGCTAATAATTGCGATCGACTATTCCTGCACAATCTCATACAAATCTTCGATCGACACATCAAAAGTCCTCGCCAACTTGTGCAAGGCTGTCACGTCAACTGTTGCTAATCCGGGCGATCGGGCATAGGTTCTGAGGGTACTGTAGACTACGCCCGATCGCTCTGAAACTTCTTTCAGCGTCCAGCCCTTCTCAGCAGCCAACTCTCGAACCCGCAATCTAATTAAACCCATTGACAAAAAACTATATTTAGTCTGGGATAAAATTTTATCCTAAAAAGCGATCGCTCACTCCTGCACAATTTCCACCAAGTCTTCAATCATTACATCAAAGGTGCGAGCCAATTTGTGTAGAGAAATAAAGTCAAGGGTTGACACTCCCGGACAGCGGGCGTAGTGTCTGACGGTGCTGTAAATTACTCCCGATCGTTCTGAAACTTCTTTCAGCGTCCAGCCTTTCTCGCTAGCTAGTTCTCTGACTTTTAATCTGACTAAACCCATACTTGACAAATGATGGTGTACCATCATCGGATAGTTTTATCCCAAAAGCGATCGACTACTCTTTGACGACCTCAACCAAATCTTCCACCATCACGTCAAAAGTACGTGCCAACTTCAGCAGACAAGTAAAATCAACCATTGCCATTCCCGGAGAACGTGAATAGGTGGTGAGTGTGCTGTAAATGACTCCCGATCGCTCAGAAACCTCTTTGATCGTCCAGCCTTTCTCAGCAGCAAATTCTTTAACCCGCAATCTAATTAAACCCATTGACAGAAAACTAGATTTAGTTTAGGATAATTTTATCGTAAAAAGCGATCGCCCCCAGGTCTGGAAAACTAAAAGACGATCGCCTATCCAAATTCAATCCCTTTACAAAAGTTTGTACTCTTTACAAAGGATTTGCTTAACATCATGTTAACAAAATTTTCGCGAAAATCAACCCCCAGACACAGATTGAGCCGGTTTGTGACGAAAGAGGCGATCGCGCGGCTGCTGAAAATCAAGGTAGAACAAATATATCGCTTCGAGTGCTGGGCGCATATCCTCTACGTGCACGCTAAAGGGATGAGTCGGTTTGTGAGTTATGCCGACTTTCCGCCTGTTTTGGGAGTGGAATCGCCCTCTGGTTTAGATTTTGGTTATTGGAAGCGGCGGATGGCGACTCAGAAACAGAGACACGCGCCGGATTTTTGGGTGGATTTCTATGCGGCGAGATTTCAGAAAGCTGTTTGTGTTTCTGAATTGTTGGAGTGGGGGGAAATGGTGGGGGTGATTAAATTGATGTTAAGTGCGATCGCCCTGGAGTCGCTGCGAAAGGTTTACGCACAAGAGAAATCTCTGCTGGAACATTTCTAAATTAGTCCTAGACGCAGGGGTGGTTAGAAACCGGGTTTTTTGACGAGAATACTGCATTTGAGCCTTTAACTAAAGTGAAAAACCCGGTTTCTTTGGTGTGGGTAAGTCCTGTAAATTTTTGCCCCCCCGTTGTTAAGCGGGACTGGGGATGTAATCTCTGCCGCAAACATTCAAAAAATTGGTACAAGCTCGACCGCAACAGTTATAATTTCTCCATGCGCTTCCCCCTCTATGTGAGTTAAGCCCATGAGTAACATTTCAAACATCCCAGGCGGAGGCGATTTACCCGATCGCTATAGGAATGTAGGAGAACAAATCCAGGCATTCTTTGATTTTGCCGAAACAGATCCCGATCGCGCTGTTCCTTTCTTCGCCAACATCTGGAAAACTCAAGCATCCCTAACCACGCGGGCTTTAGCGCTACAAGGCTTAGGCGTGGCTGCAAAACACTATCACGTTAAAGAGGCTCTAGATGACTGGGATGTGCTTAGAGATATCGCTAAGGAAGTCAAGGGGAAGGGGGAAGTTAGCAACGATTTGACTCGGTGGGCGGCGACTTCGGCGTTGGAGGCGATCGGATATCCTCGACAGAGTTTAGGACATTTGAAAGGGGGCGCGATCGGAGAAGAACTCCCTCTGATTCGCCAGGAAATTTGCGATCGTAAGTTGGCAGAAATTAACAAAATTCCGCGCCTAAACGGTAGAGGGCAAACAACCGTAGAATATAAAAAGCATTTAGATTTTTGGCTGTACGGGCCCGCTGATGAGTTATTAAATGGTAATGAGAACTCTCGGAATTATCAAGATTTAATCGGGGATGTCATTTGCGAATTACACGGGCGAGGCGTGTATTTGGGATTAATTTCACCCAATAGCATTGTACAGGGGGCGGCGCTCCGGCAAGCTCGGTTAATTTTCAAAGAATCTGCTGAGATTGAGCAATATCTTTATGGGCTGTTGGAAGAGTTTTTGCATAACTCCAACCGTGAAACATCATTGAGAATTAATGCGGCGGAGATTATCAATACAGCAACGGATTTAAGCAGAAGGCTGAAAACCTTGAGTAAGTTGTTGTTAGAAGAGACAGAGTTGCGGAATGTAGGGGTGAGGTTATTGACTACATACAAGCAGGAGTTAGCGAGAGTCGATCGTGATACTTATACAATATTGGATACTTTCGCTTTTAATTACAGTTTGCATAAGCCTGAACTACAAGACTTAACGATCGCACAGATAGAAGCGCATATCTCATCAACGACTCAGTATCAAAACGAAATTTTATCAATATTTTCAACAGCTCTAGCTGCTGCTGCTGAATCATTAGCAGGGCGATATAAAAAATCTGCCTCAATCTTACAATTATTGTAAGGATTCAGGTCTGAGAGTGGGGAATTAAAGAAGGCATAAATAAGTCACAAGAATGGGCAGATATAGCATCACG
>NZ_JAUBTK010000085.1:0-34016 GCF_036702455.1 Microcoleus sp. D2_18a_D3 | reverse complement strand
TTGCCGCAATAAGGCGAGTTGATCGAATGCGGTGCGATGATAAATAAGAAGTTGTTTGCTTTTTCGATGCCGTCGTCTATTTGATTTTGGAAATCGACTCCCAGGGGGATATCGTTTTGGTCGAACCAAATATTCAATCCTTGTTCTCGCAGGCTCTCGTATAACTTTCTGCCGAAACCTAGACTATCTGCTCGTCCGTAAGAGATAAAAGCGTCAAAAATTGTTTTCATGAGGAAGGGATAGGTAAATGCGGAATAGGAAATCGGGAAATTTCCATCATGGAATTAAAACATTTTAGAGAGCGCGAATGGTAGACAGCCACACCGCACAACCTCACGCGATCGGATTGGATGGGACTCGAACAACATCAGGCGCTGCTGAATCAAAGTATGATTTTTCCTGTAGGGGTAATTCTAAGTGCTTACCCCGTCAGCGGTGAGGCAACCACGGGGGGATTGATCCTACAAATTTCATACCCAATTCAGCAATGCCGATTTACGATATCTTGACAATCTAGATATCGTGGGTTGACTTTCTCTATCTCTATCATGGCTTCGGGCCACTGTCTCTGTCAGTCGGAAAAGTCGGATCGTAAAGTCGGAAAAGTCGGATCTTTCCCATAAGTACATAATTTATGGCGTTGCTGAATAAAGGTATGAATTCAAGATTTCGGCATTGCTATCAGCCCGCTTGAGGGTGAGTTTTGTAAGGCTCTGGTGAGTTTTAGTTGATAGTAAAAATAAAACTTCCCGTGGGAAAGGGCCGAAAGCCTGTGTGAGCCAGAGGCTCGCACTACCGTTTCCACCAGCAATTGAGAACAGCCAATTTATTCGTCTACTAGAGAGTTGCTGACGACAATATTGATGCCCTATGGCTTTTTGATTAAGTGCGATCCACAAACACACCATACCATAGATAGATGACAAAGCAATCATTATTTAGAATCCGGGCAAGCGTCAATCAGTGGGAAAAGTAAACACTGTATGGCTTCACGGGGCGACAACCCCGTCAAATTCCGGATCTTCCCAAAAATCGGTGTAGCAGATGGCACACTGGCGGTAAACTGCCAGTAAAAATTGCTAAAGCCCCGGCTCTGGTGAGTTTTAGCGGATAATAAAAATAAAACTTCCCGTGGGAAAGGCCCGAAAGCCGGAGTGAGGCAGAGGGTGACACTACCGTTTTCACCAGAAATCCTGAAAAGCCTTTTGTAACATCAAGCGAAAATTTGATTCATACCCTGAATCCACAACGCCACATTTTCTATGTATTCTCGACTATAAAATCACGGCTAAGGCTCGCCCAAATCTGCTCACGGACAACTAAAGTGAATAGATTCCTTTCGGCTTCATACCAATTGCTAATTATCTTTTTATAGCCCATTAACTCTCATTTAATAAAGGGGGGAAGTGACCAAAATATGTGAGTCTCGATCGCGTGGGTGTCTCTCACCATGAAACGACAAATTCCACATACTTGTTTGAGCGCTCTATGAAAGGTTTCCCAGCCACAATGAACCTCGTGAATTGTCATAAATTCACTTCGGGTTGTCTCTTTGAGCTTTTCCCGCTCTAGCAGATATAAAATATAATTTCTAGAGTCTGCTTTTTTAAAGTCTTTCCTCAAAATTTTATAAATCCCAATTCTTTTAGATGAGCCACTAATCCTTCCTCGGTCATCTCTAAAGTGCTTACTTTACAATACTTGGGCGGCTCATTTGAGACAATGACAATTCTGTTTTTTTTAATTACGAACAGAAAACCCAGTTTCTGGTTGATTATAAACTTTAAGTTTTCTCCTCCTGAATACCAACTATCTCCCGTTACTATTCTTGGTTTCACTCCCCCTTCTCTTATTTCTCTCACTCTTCTCTAAAATAATTGTTTTTGGTTGAACTCTATTTTTTATCGTATATTCTGTAATTAATTGGCACTGAATTACCATAAATATCACTATAATATAGCGTAATTAAGTTCAATTTAATGAGCGGTCTATGGTTTGTCCTGACCCGTAATAGCTAATTAATTCCGTATTTTTGGTTCCGGATATAGCTTTTTTCTAACTGTATCGTCAACACTAAATATTTCCCTTCTAAATTGATAAATTTATCCATCATCTCGAATAAATATTCCGGTTCATAACTCTCTCTAAACAAAAAGCGAGTGACGCCATGAATGGAAAAAGTCTCCCAATATCTCCGCTAACTTATTGCACCCGAAGATTTTTTCCTGATATCAATAAATAAGGTGTAAATGTCTTTATTGGATTGCGGTGTCGAGGTTTTAGTTATTTTTCTGACTGTCCGATCCCCATTAGTAGATGTTCCCTGTTTATCAATGCACTACTTGGTTATATTATCAATGTGTAAGTCCTAAATTAAACAAATTTGTGAGTCGAAATTAGAATTGAGTGATGCACCATGCGACAGTGTTCCCCTCTAGAGTTGGGCGGCCTTTAACCAGCAAAACTTCAGAACCCTCTTCTGTCACTCTCTCGGAGAGCAATCTCTCGAAGCTTTATCAGTCAATCAATACCAGCTATCCTATTACAAAAACTTGGTTGTGGTATTTGTTATTCTCAAAAAATCTTGCGCTCGCTTCGTATACAAAAGCTATAGCATTGAGAAATGACAAAAGTTTTCCGGCGTTGCTGATTCACGGTATGAATCAACTTTTCGCTTGATGTTACAAAAGGCTTTTCAGGATTTCTGGTGAAAACGGTAGTGTCAGCCTCTGCCTCACCCAGGCTTTCGGGCCTTTCCCACAGGAAGTTTTATTTTTATAATCCGCTAAAACTCACCAGATCCGGGGCTTTAGGAATACTGGCAGTTTACCGCCCGTGTGCCCTCTGCTACACCGATTTTTGGGAAGCTTAGGCTGGACTTCCCCTGTACAAATGTACTAACAGTCCTAAAACTTTTACTCAACAAAGGATGCAACTGTTGAGCTGAAAATTTGTACCCCTTTATCAGCAATAGCTGACGCAGGATCTCGCGCTCAATTGTTGTAGATTCAATATAATTGCCGATCGCAAACAGATATCAATCATCTACATGGGTACACATTTTCTGACTCAACAATTGAAACCTTTGTGATGAGAGGTTGTTGAGCTTGGGTAAGTATATTTGCAGGAGGAAGTTCAGTTAGGAATTTGAGGGGGTTGTCACCCCGTGAACCCATACAGTGTTTACTTTTCCCACTGATTCACGCTTGCCCTGATGATAAATAATGATTGCTTTGTCATCTATCTATGGTAGGATGTGTTTGTCCCATAAAACTTACTCAAGAAGCTATAGGGCATCAATATTGTCGTCAGCAACTCTATACAACTCTATAGTAGACGAATAAATTGGCAGTTCTCAATTGGTGGTGGAAACGGTAGTGGGAGCCTCTGGCTCACACAGGCTTTCGGGCCTTTCCCACGGGAAGTTTTATGTTTACTATCACCTAAAACTCACCAGAGCCTTACAAAACTCACCCTCAAGCGGGCTGATAGCAATGCCGAAATCTTGAATTCATGCCTGTATTCAGCAACGCCAGTTTTCCGAGAGTGACAGAAGAAGGATAGTTCATAGGATTCCAGTCGTTGGTCATCAGTCGAACTAACCAAGCGCTTGCGCTATCGAACTTCTGCCTCGTGAAATAAAGGGGGTGAACAACTAGGATTTCGCAGCCACGATGCGGATCTAAACAATATAGTGCATGCAAACAGAAGTCCACATGGCGAAAAAGACCTCGTATTACGACTACCTGCGCCAAGAAATGACCGATATGGTCGAGCAACTGGAGCTACCCGATCTTTGCAAACAGTCGCTGAAAAGTCGCTGGCTCGATCAAGTGGTTTGGGCGGATAAGAAAGCCGAAGAATGCCGTCGCTGGCACTATCGCTTGCGCCTGACGGCGATCGTCGGTGGTGTACTGTTGCCTGCCGTAGTTGGAATTAACTTTCAACTGGGCAAAGATAATGAATACTTTCGCTTTTGGTTTCCTTACGTCCCGTTTGTCTTGAGCCAAATTATCGCAGTCAGTGCGGCAGCGGAAGAATTTATGCGCTTTGGCGATCGCTGGCGCGAGTACCGACAACTAGCCGAAGAGCTCAAAGCAGAAGGCTGGGAATACCTGCAATTGAGCGGCCCCTATCGCTACAAAACCCTCGCAGAAGACGATACTCCGCCTCCCCTGTCGCGCAGTCGGATGTCCGAAGTCAGCGTCGAAGACTGGAAAGCCCTCAAACCCCGAAGCGAGAACAAAGAATCTACAACCCACCAAGATGTCTATACGCTGTTTGCAGGTCGGGTCGAAAGCTTGATTAAGAATGACGTACAAAACTATATCACGGCGTTGCAGCAAAAACAGGCTAAGGAGCAAGAGCAAATCAAGCAAATCCTGAAAACCGTCGAGAATGTTTCCACCGATAAAACCTTGTTTGCAAGACCCACTCCTGCCCCTCAACAGCCGCCTTACGGGGCTGCCAACCAGCCTAACAATGGCTATGGAGCCATGGGAATCCCAGCGCAACATCCGGCGTTCAACGCTCCAGGGCAACCCTCGATCGCACCAGTCCCCCCTCAGAATACCCCGATGCCGCAAACCGCGTGGGCCCAACCTCCCGCCGCCTTTGCACCCCCACCCCCACCGAGTGCCCCAATGCCTCAGCCGACTGTAGCCCAGCCTCCTACCGGGTTTGCGCCTCCACCGGCACCGACGCAAATGGCTTTTGCCCAGCCTCCTGCGGCGTTTGCAGCAGCCCCCTCTGCTAGCGCTCCAGTGCAGCAAACCGCGAGCGCCGACCTGAATGCTCGCATCCTCGCCTCCACCCTCAAGCTGCGGGGAATGTCTACGGCCGAGGGCCCTGATGGCGGCAACAACGCCTGCGCCTGGACGGTCAACAAAGTCATTCAGGATGCAAGCCTCACCCCACTTGGCGCCAATCCCAATTACGTTCCCGCAGTCCTGGAGGCGCTCAAACAAGGGCGAGGACAACTGGTGCCGAGAGAATCGGCGAAAGCGGGCGATTTGGTGGTTGCGGATGGAGAAGCACACATTGGGATTGGACTGACCGATGGTTGCAGTCGAGTCCTCTCCAACTCATCCTCTAGAGCTTGCTTTGTGTGGGAAAGCGATACGGATTTTGACGGCTCCTACGGTGGAAAGAGTACCATTTACCGCCTGAAAACTTAAAAGTTGAAAGTTGAAAGTAGGGGCGCACGGCCGTGCGCCCCTACGTTGAGAGTTAATCATGCTGACTGGATTGAGTATCCCAAATCCGGGACGGAATGCCTCCTCCAAGAATTAAGCTCTTGCCAGTCGGTCTCTAGCTATTATTTTCTGAGGAGCCTGTCGATCAACCTAAAAGATGGGTCGCATATGGGGATTTGACCTAACCTCAGATGTACCCCAGCCCTCTACCCTCTAACAGGACATCCCGATGGCTAAGAAAAAGACCTACGAACAATACCTGCGCGAAGAGTTGGGAAGCTTAGTCGAACAGTTGAACCTCCCCAACCTCTACAAACAGTCGCTCAAACAGCGCTGGATCGATCAGGTAGTGTGGGCGGATAAAAAAGCGGATCAGTGCCGCCGGATGCACTACCGATTGCGTCTGACGACGATTATTAGCGGGGTGGTGCTGCCTGCTCTGGTGGGGATTAATATGCAACTGTCTAAAGATAATGAATACTTTCGCGATTGGTTTCCTTACGTCCCCTTTTTCGTAAGTCAGGTGGTTGCCGTCAGTGCGGCGCTAGATGAGTTTCATCGCTATGGCGATCGCTGGCGAGATTATCGCAAAATGGCAGAAGACCTCAAGGCTGAAGGCTGGCAGTACGTGCAGTTGAGTGGTTCCTACGACAACCTGGTCGACCATATCGACGGCTATGCGACCTTTGCCAGCCGGGTCGAAAGTATCATCAAGAACGACGTACAAAACTACATCGCGACGTTGCAGCAGCAGCAAGCCAAAGAAAACGAGCAAATCAAGCAAATTCTTAAGACAGCCAACACTGTCGCCACCGATAAAACCCTGTTCGATCGACCCGAACCCGTCCGGCCCCCCCAACAGCAACAGCAACAGCAACAGCTTTGGGGGAATCCGGCTCCCGCCTTTCCTGCCCCTGGGGCTGCGGGCATTCTCCAAGTTCGCCAGAATACCGAATTCAAGCTCAGTCCCCAACATTCATCATTGTTGCCCGATAACTATAAGATTTTTGTCGGTGGCGGCAACAGCTTTGGCTTGATGTCGTATGCTCAAGCTGAGAACAATCACCTGCAAGTGGCGATCGATCGCGGACTCGGCCCTGAAAACCGCAACGTCTGGTTTGTCAGCGCACCGGATGTCGCGATCGTCGGCAATACCGGGTCTAGTGGCGCCAATCTCATGGCGACCTCTGCTGCGCCAGCACCGATGATGGGTGCAACGGCCGCCGCTCCAAGCCCGATGATGGCGACCTCTGCTGCTCCAGCACCGATGATGGGTGCAACGGCCCCCGCTCCAAGCCCGATGATGAGCGCTCCTCCGCCCGCGCCCACTGCTCCCCTGGCTCCCTCTGCCCCAGCGGCAAGCAACGGGGCAAGCAACGGGGCTATTCAACTGCCCGTTCCCTTTTTCTCCCAACGAGACAATCTGCAGCAAGCCGACCGAACTTGCAATACCTCCAGTTGTGCGATGGTGGCTAAGTTCCTGGGTGCAAACATTTCCGGGGATGACGACTACTTCCAGTACGTGATTAAGTATGGCGATACCACCGACCATACCGCCCAAACTCAGGCCCTGGCAGAACTGAAAATTCAATCGACCTGGAATACCGCTCTCGATTTTGACGATCTGGATAAATCGTTAGCCAGTGGACTGCCTGCTGTCATTGGTATTCTGCATCGCGGGCCGCAGTCCGGGCCTACAGGCGGCGGGCATATGATTGTGGCGATCGGTCGCAACGCAGACGGCGATTATATTATCAACGATCCGTACGGCAACTTGTTGGACGGCTACGCTTCTAAAGAGGGTGGCGGATTGATCTATTCTCGCCAGGAATTGAGCCGTCGCTGGACGGTAGAGGGTCCGAAAACCGGCTGGGGACGGCTGTTTTACGGCAATAACCCACCGGGTACATCCGCCCAAACTGCACCTGCTCAAACTGCACCTGCCCAAACGGCTCAAACTCTTTTCGCCTCTGGTACGGCTACGGCTGCGAGTCCGACGGCAAGCACCCAATATTTGACGGGCGAGCAACTGATTCAGATTGCCGGATCGAATGCACCGAGCGATCGCCTGCGCCAACTGGCTTCCAGCGTCAACGACGTTCTTAATCACTATCAGATTAATACGCCCCTGCGGATCTGCCATTTCATCGCTCAGGTGGCTCACGAGTCGGACTGTTTCAATGCGATGGAAGAATATGCTTCTGGTGAAGACTACGAGGGACGGGACGATTTGGGCAACACCCAACCGGGCGACGGCGTACGCTTTAAGGGACGGGGGTTAATGCAACTGACCGGAAGAGCGAACTATGCGGATTTTTCTAAGGCAATGAATAAGGATTTTATCGCTCAACCCCAACTCGTCGGACAGATTCCGTTTGCCATTTGGGTCGCAGGCTGGTACTGGGATACCCGACACCTCAACGAGTATGCCGATCGAGACGACCTCGAAGGAGTCACCCTCCGCGTGAATGGGGGTTACAACGGCCTCGAAGATCGCCGGGACTATTTGCAAAAAGCGAAGTCGGTGCTGCGTGCCTAACTGGCATCAGTAAGTAGGGCTTGCTGAATAAGCCTAAAACCCTTACCTCAAAAGACTTTGACTCGCGTTCGGCGTTGACAACGTGTAAGACTATGAGCTAAAATTAGTCAAAAGCCATGCACAGCAGCACTTTCGTTCATGTACCGAAAAGTTGACTAGGGCCCCAACCCCACCTTCCAACTTTGACCTTCACGGACAGGGGCAATTATCAGAGAATAATCGTTGGGTAATCATGGCAAAAATAATTCCGTGGTCAGAATTTGAAGATGAATATGCCGAAAATTTTACAGTATCTACAGGAGCGCCTGCCAAATCATTTAGGATGGCATTGGGGGCATTAATAATTAAAGAAAGGCTAGGAACCAGCGACAAAGAAACGCTAGAACAAATAAGAGAAAACCCCTACCTACAATACTTTATAGGGATGACAACCTATAGTGATGCTGCACCATTTGATTCATCCATGTTTGTTCATTTTAGGGAGAGAATAGGAGTCAACCTAGTCAATAAAATTAACGAAAAAATGGTCAAAGAGCAGACCGAAGTGCCAGGAGTTATCGTCGAAAAAGAGTCATCAGAAATAAGTGAACCCAAAAATCAAGGAAAATTAATATTAGATGCAACCTGTACGCCAGCCGACCTTAAATATCCGACCGACTTAGGACTATTAAATCAAGCAATAGAACATACTGAAAAAATCATAGATGCTCTACACAATCAAATTAAGTCACCCGTAAAAAAAAACCGAGAACTTATCGAAACCGAGCCAGAAAAGAATACCTAACCATAGCCGGCACAGCGAAAACCACGACAAAAAGAAAGAAGAAAAGCAATTAAAAAACAACTGCAATACATCCAAAGAAATTTGGCGAATATAGAGGGAATGGGTGAGCTACAGTTACTGACTAAATCTCATTATAAAATGCTGTTAGTAGTGGCAGAAGTCTACCGTCAACAGTTGTCAATGTATGAAAAGAAAGAACATAGTATTCCCGACAGTTGGGGTAAGTTTAAAGCAACCACATATCCGCCCCATCGTCAGAGGGAAAGCCGGGAAATCCGTTGAATTTGGGGCAAAACTGTCAGCCAGTTGTCGAAATGGGTACGTATTTTTAGACCGAATTAGTTGGGATAACTTCAACGAATCAGGAGACCTTAAAAGACAAGTAGAAGCATTTAAACAATTCACCGGATTTTACCCTGAATCAATTCATGTAGATCGGATATATCGAACACAAGAAAATAGAGCTTGGTGCAAAGAACTCGGCATAAGAATGAGCGGTGTCCGTCTAGGAAGACCTCCCAAAAATCTGAGCAAATCACTGAAAAAACAAGCTCAATCAGACGATAGAATTCGTAACTTAATTGAAGGGAAATTTGGAGAAGCTAAAAGAAGATTTAGCCTCGGTAGAGTGATGGCTAAACTTGATAATACTTCTGAAACAAGCATCGCAATAACTTTTCTGGTGATGAATCTTTCTGCCCTGCTACGGCAGGCTTTTTGGCTTTTTTTCGGTCTATTTCATAACAAAAACCTTTTTTCAGGTTTTTTAGCTTCAATCATTGGTAAAAGCTATGTTTCGCCAGAACACAATTGACAAAACTTATATTGCCGAGGAGAACTCGAATTCACTCATCTTTCTAAATGCTGTTTTCTCACTTTTTCAGCAAGCCCTAAATATACAACCTTATTCTGTTTGACAGTACCTTTAATCCAACCAATTACCAGTGACAGCCAAATATCATCTATAACCCATTTATCCTCTGATAAAAATCTCGCTCTCTTTTTTTCTTCTACTTTCAAATTTAATGGGTATCGCTAGTTTTGTCGCTATGCTTTCCAATGTGACTTCTTTAATCGATTGCACTACTTGAATCAATAAAATTGTCAATAAGTAATTAGAACGTGTCAGCTTTTCTGACAAATGGGCATGATATAATTCTGGTATCATTTAATTGTTTTTGGGTAATACCAATTCACTATGAAGATACACTAAATGAGGCTGATGTCTTTCTGGTTGGAACTATATCCTTAGCGTTATATTAAATGCAGCTTCATAGTGAATTGGTATAAGAAGCTTTCTTACCCTATCTTTTTTGAGGCGATTTGTCTAGGATTGCCTCAGAGTCGGTTTTTCAGGCAACCTGTCACCCCGTCAGGATTTTCGATGATACTGTTTACTTTCTCAGCTTTGACAGCGAGAGAGTTGCACGTCAAACTTTTGAGCTTTTGAATTCATCACCAGCAATTAAGTTTTATTCATCGATGGTATTTGGGGATGAAAAGCGTCCGATCAAATCCAGCATTTTAAATTGTCTGAATCTGGCATTGCTGGCAGATTTGGATTTTTTAACCGCTGATGCACGCAGATAAACGCAGATGAGTACACAGGAATTACTTATAAAAAGCAAAGAAACCGGGTTTTTGATTTCGCAAAAAACCCGGTTTCTGGCTACTCGTGCGTAAGCCTTATAAACGTAAAATATCGTTTACGGTTATTTCTGAATGATTAAACCGCAGAGAACACAGAGAACACAGAGTCAGAGAATGAGAGAGATGAATAATTTCGATGTCAATGGATTTGAGATCGGAACATTTGTCATAGCAATCCGCGATAGCGAATAAACACCAACAGCACCGCCCACGATCCTAATGCGACTTTGACTGCAACCAGGATATTGAGCAAGGGGAGAATGCCACCGCTGAAAAGTGTGCCTAACTCTCCGTGCGGTAACTCATATCCTGACAGAGTGATAACGGACAATACAATGAAAACAAGTACCGAAACCTTCTCCAAAGTCGCGGCGTGCCAGCGCTGGTAGATTTCTTGCATCCACTGCGGTGATGAGGTAATCGCCACCAAGCCGATCGCAGTTCCCCCCGCTACACCCGCCGCAAAACCACCGCCTGGACTTAAATGCCCGCGAATTGCTAGTTCGATACCCACCAAGGCCGCAATCGTCGCTCCCAATCGCGCCAAAATAATCGATGGTTGATCGGTAAACTGATATATGGCGCAGGACGGCTGTTCATTTGCTAGCATAAAACTTGCACCCAAGATGGCGATCGTAAATACCACAACTTCAAAGATCGTGTCGTACAGCCGATTTCGCAAAATGATACCGGAAACCGCATTGGATACTCCACTATCTTGAACAACCAATTCGACGATCGAACTTTGCTGCGATAAGTCCATTACTGGATTGGCGATTAGCAGCATTTTGACAAACAGCGCTATCCCTGATAAAAAGTAAACCCACTTCATCAATGTTTGTCCTCTGCGTCTGGTGTATTTACATAGGTTAGGGTTGTCCCCGGTGATGAAAGTTCGGTTTGCATGATGTCGTAGACACGCCGAACTCTGATTGCGGTGTTATAAAGTTGCGCTTCGCCGCTGTGTTCTAGTTGGTCTTCTGGGGAACAAGCGGCATGAACTTCTTTTTCCATCAGCGCCCGCTGCAATGCCTGTGCACTCGGATAGGGAACGAGTTCCAGGCGCATGTGGCGTTTCTGAAAAACTGTGCGGATGTCATCTATCAGTTGCTTAAAATGACCTGCGGTTTTGTCGTTTGGTATAGCATCGCCCTCTGTCCCCTCTTCGATTACACCCAGACGCAGCACGAGGGATGAACGCACCGTCACTGCATAAAGTGTAATCGCCAGCAGGGTGCCCATCAAGGCTTCGGTCAAGCCCACATCCCCCGCGCCTAAAATTGTATACACCAAGGCGGCGATCGCTCCCAATACCCCCCGCAGTACCAATGCGTGGTATGGATTGACCTGAAATACCACCATACCAGCAGCTAAGGGTAGCAGAGCGACCAAAACATAAATGTAGCTATTATCGTTCATAGTCACTCCCTGTTTTGGAACAATAAGCCAACACATATCCCAGCATTGTGTTCCAGATTGCTAAGCAAATGATCGCCAGAACCAGCAGGGGCCATTTATTGGGTATTTTCAGCAGCAATCCGACGAGGATCGCCATCGAACCCAGCGTATCTGCTACCGAAAGACTGTGCAGTTTATATAAAACCGATCGCGTCCCAAGTAGGTAAGAAGTACCCCAAAACCAGAAAAAAATCCCTATACCGATGCAGGTATAGCTCAATACATCTATTACGATCATGCTTCAGTGATACGTTTGATTATTTGTGCCAACAACATCAATCCAGCATTACCCACACTGAGGATAATCGCCGCCACCACACCGATCATCCAATCATCGCGCCAGACTGATATGACGAGAGCGATGATTGCCGCCTTGGTCGAAATACTGGCAAACGCCAACATTGTTTGCCAGATATCATGATCTTTCCATACCTCGTACATGGGTATGAGCAAAGCCAAAATCATGGCAATTAAAATTAAGTTGTTCAAGTTGTTCAATTGTGTGCACTCCTAATTTTTCTTACTTAGCTCAAGGGAAATTATTCATTTCTCTCTTCTATTCTCTGACTCTGCGTCAACAGCGGTTAAATCCTTCAGAAACAAAGTTTAGCTACGTGTTTGATGTCCGTCGCACTACGTGTACTTCGTAAAAACCCTCTTCGTGATATTTCACGACAATCGTCTTAGGAGTAAAAGTGATCAGGAAGACATCTAGGAAGATCAGCAAGGGCGATCGATGGTTTGGCACTTTTTCCATGATCACATCTTCGTGTCTATGGGGGCGGAAGATGAGTTCAAAAGCTTCCAGAAAAGCTATCGGAATCGCCATGAAGATTTTACCCAACACCCCCAACCATTCTCTCAAAGGTTCCGGAGGTGCGTAGCTGCGCGGCAACAGGAAAGCAATGATGATGCCGATCGCAATATTTGCCAAACTAAAATCGGCAGTGAGTAGAAACCAGATCGTCAGTCTTAATATTAGCTGTCCAATCATGTTGAGAATGCCATCCAGAATAGTAGAAGCGAAATCAAGCTCATAAAACCGACCAAATGATCGAATTCTTCAAGCATACGTGGCAGTTTGATTGCCGTGCGTTGAAAAATTAGAAAATAGGCTGACCAACCAACGCCGATGATGGCGATCGCCTTAAGCATATTGTCCAGCGTATAAGCCTGAAAATCAAAAGCATTGGCTCCAATCAGCCCAGCTAGTAACAGCAACACCGCAGGCCAAAAACCGGGTTTGGCTGTTGTTGGTCCGCCACGGGGTAGAAAGATGAATTTAGCAAAAGAGATTGCTGTTCCGACTGCTGCGACATTCATCGCGATCGTTTCCCAGGGTCCCAAATTCTTCACCGTCAACACCTTTGCCCCAAAGCCAACCAACAAGGGAAAGCCAGAGATTGATAAGCTAGCTATGACTAAAGCAATCCAGATATTGGTATCGATCGGCTTCTGTTTCAATTCTTTCAGATTACGACTCGGTAACGATCCTGCAATCAGAAACAGCGACGATTTGACCAAACCGTGTGCCAGCGCATAAAACCCACCCACGGACGGTGCAGCGAGGATAAAGCCCAACTGCGAAACCGTGTGAAAAGCCAACATCCGTTTGCTATCTTTTTCTAAAACGGCATAGAACACGCCCAGCAGCGCCGTTCCGACGCCAAAGATTTCGACGATGGGTGCCACCTCCTCCACCATCAGCGCACAGCGCACGAGGGGATATACCCCCGCTTTGACCACAATCCCTGACAGCAAAGCCGACACAGGCGTTTCTGATTCCGAGTGAGTTAACGGTAGCCATAACCCCGATACAAACACACCTCCCTTAACCAAGAGTCCCATAAAGATCAGAGCGGTCGCCTCTGGGGGTGCTGCGCCCAAGCCTGCAAAACTAAACGAATTACTTGCCTTATAAACCAGCACGGCACCGACTAGATAAAACAGCATTGCCGTGTTGCTAATAAATAGATAGCGCAAAGCTACCCAAATCGATCGATCGGTGCGAGGATAGGCAATCAAGAGAAACGCCGCAATGCCGCTGACCTCTAACCCCACATATAAACTGATAAAGTCACTAGAGGCAAAGGCCGCATTCAGGCTGCCGTGTACCATCAGAATCTGTGCATAAAAAAATGCCGTCTTATCTGTGGGCCAACAGTAGATAATCACCGCTGCTGTGACTAAGGCATTGGTTAAGATGAAATAGCCGCTCAAGCGATCGACTAACAACGTGACACTGAAATTATCCAGTAACTCCAGCGTCACCGCTGACGGCATAGCAAAAAGCAGGAACGCATAGGCAGCAGATGCGATCGCTCCGAATATTGCCAGATACTTGTCAAACTTCGGAATCAAATAAATAGTAAACCCGACAAAAAACGGGAGTCCAATCCAGGCTAGCGTCAGGGTATTCATGGGGTATTATTCATCTCGATTTCATTACTTTCTAATGTCGGATTATCTCGTGCCAGCTTCATCACACTGACCAGCATTAAAGCCTGAATCGAAAAGCCGATCACGATCGCCGTTAAGATCACCGCCTGGGGAACCGGATCGGCGTAAGCGACATTTTTCCCCTTTGAAATAATTGGTGTCAGCAAGCCTTCTCGCGATGCCACCACCACGTAATAGGCTATAACCCCTGTACTCATGACATCCATACAGACGATTTTCATGATCAGGTTCTTTTTGAAGATGATACCAAAAAATCCGCAAAATACTGTTGCCAATACCAATGCTTCTAACATGGAAATTGCGTGTTGGATAAGAGGTTTTTGTTATTATATTTGAATTAACGTATATTATTTCTAATGGAACTTAGAAATTTTCTCGCCCCTAAAGTACCTGAAACGCAATCTAGGTAAGGGAAAGAGTTTGAGATTCTGTCAGAGCTGAAACCCTTGTCAATTCAACTCTGAACCCAATTCAAGCTCAAACCCTTTACCTGTCTTCGTTTGCAGCGATTTTTGACGTAATTTTTGTCTAAGTCGCGTTACGACAACGAAGTCCGATCGTCCACCAAACCCAGTTTATGACCACTTGTGCGTCCAGGACTATAATTGTGACACTTGCGTCCATGACTGTTCAATTTAACTGGGGCGAACGTCACTAAGTTCAATCATTCCGCAAAGCTGCGATCGGATCTAAGCGAGCTGCATTCCGAGCCGGTAGCACTCCAGCTAATAAGCCTACAGTAAAGGATAGTCCAAAACCCGCCGCGATCGACCATACAGAAACCACAAACGGAAATTTGAACGCTGTCGAGGCCCCAAAGGCGATCGCAATTCCCAACCCAATACCCGCCGTCCCCCCCACCGTGGAAACTAAAATAGATTCCGCCATAAATTGAATTAGAATTGCTGCATTAGTAGCGCCTACCGCTTTGCGAATCCCGATTTCCTTAGTCCGTTCCACAACAGACACCAACATAATATTAGCAATACCGATGCCGCCAACCACCAAAGAAATTCCGGCGATCGCTCCCACCATAACCGTAAATAAACCGATCACATTGCTAAAAGTATTAACTATTTCAGCTTGATTGACAACTCGAAAATCATCCGGTTGTGGGGGATAAATATTGTGGCGCAAGCGCATGATATTTTCCACTTGAAATTGAGCATCCGCTAAATCAGCTTCCCCCGCAGTTTCCAACCAAAAACCCGATATCGCAATCCCCGCTAAAGAATTTCTCCCCACAATCCGCGAAGACATATTTTTGAGGGGAATATACACTCGATCGTCCTGATCGGTTCCCCCTACAGACCCCTTGCTTTCCATCACTCCAATGACCTTGTAGCGGTTTCCCTGAATGCGAATATCGGAGGAGAGCGCATTAACTCCGGCTCCAAAAAGTTCGTCTCGAACCTTAGAACCCAGGACAACTACTGGCTCAGCAGCATTCAATTCATCCTCATTAAAAAACCGTCCTTCTTGGGGTTGAATGTTCTTCACATCTGGATAGTTTAAATCCGTTCCCAAAATAGCAGTAAATGAATTTTGTCCGCCATAAACGACTTGCACTTGGCGCTGCAAATAAGCCGAAATCGCCTTAACTGCAGGAGCTTGTTTGCCGATCGCCTTAGCGTCATCCCAAGTAAGGGTAGTAGCAGAACCGCTTCCCTGACTGACACCGCCCGATCGCGAAGCGCCGGATAAAACCAAGAGCACATTTGTACCCAAAGCCTTTAACTGTTCTTCAGTTGATTTTTGTACTCCCTGTCCCACCGAAGTAATAGCAATTACCGAAGATATCCCAATAATTACGCCCAGCATAGTTAAACTGGTACGCAACTTATTATTCCACAGCGCCTCTGTCGCCATCAACGCGATTTGAACATTAGAGATTTTGTTGGTACCGGGGCGAGTCTGTAATTTCATATTAGACCTCTTGCAAAAAAAATCTATGTTAGAATTAAAGCTTTTGAATTTTAGACCTGAGAGCTAACTCATAATTGTAAAGTGCTGACAACAAATTACAAGGGAAACCATAACGGCGGCGACGATTTCGATAACGACTTGACAAAATTTTGAAAACTTTTAGACTCCTATTAACTTGTTCAATCACTATTCGCTCCTGGGCTAAAGCTCGATTGTAGTCTTTTTCTAAAAGAGAAAGATTCGCATTTTTAGGTTTCTTTTTAGGATTCGAGCTATTAAAGTGATAATCTTTTATCCCTGGATAGCCACTATCTTGTAAACTATCGGTTGAGGGATGGAAATGAACATTGCTTTTTTTAAACAAGCTGAAATCGTGGCAAGGCCCCGGTCCAAAATTTAGGCAAATAATCTGTTTACTTTCTTGATTAATGACCACTTGCATTTTTAGGTTGTGGTTTTTTTTATTTAGTGAATAGTATTTTTTCTGTTTGTTTTTGGGCGCTCGATAGCTGTTTCTGTGATATCCATTACCACAACTTTGCTGACGCCCAAAACCTATGAACAATGCTTTTTCCCCAGGAATACCAAACTTTCCCGTTTTTATTAAAGTTGATTCAATGTTAGTTACAATTCGGCAAATCGTTGATCCGGATACTCCCCAATTTGTCTTCCTATGAAAATAGATTCGATATTCTCGCCAATATTCCAAGGTCACTAAAACTTGTTCTTCAAGAGTTAAGGCGCTTCGGCGTCCTCGTTTATATTGAGGATTTTCATTCCCGGAATTGTTCTGAAGTGTTAACCATTCCTTTAAACGTTTGAATCTGGACACCAAATCTCCGTTTAAATTGCTCCGGTTTCAAATTTTGATAAAGCGGCAATGACCATACCACCAATCAGAAAGCCGAGCGTTGGGGACTGCAACTGAGACCCAAGTCCCGCAGGCAAGAAATACGGCTACTAAAAACCGGGGTCATGCCCCGGCTTTTGAGGTCTGTGTCGTCTCGATTCAACAGCCGTCTGGTCCACAGAAACTGTGTCCGTACAGTACCTCGGCGTCACAGATATAGATCATGCCCGCAAAATCGAGGAAAAACTTGACTGCGACCTGATCCGCAATATTCTCGGCCATATCCCGATCCGGGGTGAGCACCTCGAATTTTATATTCGCCGTGATGTCAGAAACGCTAGGTTGTCCCGACGAGCGCACGTTGCGACTGCCTTTACCGCCGGTTTCCAGAACCGTATAACCCGTTGCCCCGGATTCTTCGATGATATTGACGATCTTTTTCAGCAGAATCTTTTCCGTGACGATGACAAGCTTTTTGGCTGGCTTGGGCATATTGGTTACCTCCTTACCTACGTATGTTGATCTTAATATATTGAGTTGCTTGGTCTGCCGGGTCAAGGGAGCGCCGACAGACAGCGACCCGTCTGGGATTAGCGGCCGCCTATCGCCTGGGCCAGCCCGAGGAAGAGCGGTATACACAAGCCGATCGCAATGGGTGTACCGATGGCTGTGGATGCGCCGATGTAGGCGGAGGGATTGGCCGACGGAATCCCGGCTCGCAACGTGGGCGGACCTGAGATGTCTGAACTGGAGGCGGCAATAACAGCCAGGATCACAACACCGCCCAGGCTGAATCCTGTGGTGTAGTGGGCAATCATGCCGAGACCGAAGGCGATGAACCCATGCACCACCGGTGCCACTACGCTATACACGACGTACCACTGGGCCACCTTACGTAGTTCGCCAAGTCTTGACCAAGCCTCCATACCCATGACCAGCATCAAGATCGAAAGCAAGCCGCGGAAGAGGGGGTCGTAGAAGCTTTTATAGACACTTTCCGGCTGGGTGAACAGGCCAAGAGCAATGCCGAGCAACATTGCCGATAGGGCAGGACCCTGGAGGCTTTCCTGCACGATCGGCCATATCTTGACCCGATTATCCGCAGGCTTCTGCTGCTTGCTGAGATACTCTTGCCGGCCGCGGGGATAATCTTGCTGATCGGGATAATCGCCTGCTGCAACGGGCTGCTTGCTGAAAGACTCCTGCACGGTAGAGTGGGCTGCTGCACTACCCTTCTTCTGGTTGAGATAAATGTTGGCCACCACAATCGCCGTTACCAGCGCTGGGATATCCATGAAGGGATAGAGTGCGGCAGCCCATGCCTCGTATGGCATTTTTTGTTCTTCCAGTAGTGTCAGGGCTGCAGCCATGGTAGAGCCACTCACAGCACCAAACAATCCCCCGGTCGCAATCGCATCTATGGTGTTGACCTTCGGCAGCTTGGCCAACGTATAGCGCGCGATGAATACAACAAGAACCCCTACTGCTACAGCAGACGCTGCGGGTATCACCATCTCCGTCAGGTTGGAATTGCGGATCGCCTGACCACCGGTCAGACCGATTTTCATGAGCAGCATGAAGACGATGATCTGATTAATCGCCTCTGGAATTACCAATTCGCTACCAAGGGCGGCAATGACCATACCACCAATCAAAAACCCGAGTGTTGGGGACTGCAACTGCTTAACGAAGTCCATTAAAAACAAGGACAAAAAATCCACGAATACCTCCTTCCGCCTCCTCTAACGAAGAGCGATTATTGTGATCGGTGAGCTTTAAGAAGTAAGGGTGCAGCGCTTCAACCCTGCCGACAGGTGTTACCGTAACACCTGTCGGCAGGGGGTTCAGAGATGGCGGCTCTCCGAATGCGGCTAGAAGGTGTCGCTGTCCTGCAGTAACTTCTATAGATAAATATCTATTAAGTAGGTAGGCGGTGTAAAGCCCAACTATGTCAACGATGGTAAAGTATCCTTAGCCCTAAGCGTGGCTGACTGAGCAATGTTTACATACAGTTACATTGTTCAGTTTAATCCCGCCTACTTACTTAAGACCCCAAATTCTATGTACTTAAGTCTATCCTTAAATTCGCAGTAACGCGCCTTCGCGGTTCAATAAAAAAATCAAAACCCTAACGCAAGCGCCTTCCGCCACCCGGTTGCAAACCTGGAATTCCACCCGATGGATTTTGGGATCTAGGCCGCAATCCGGGGGGGAAACTCATCAGCACTTTTTCATTTCCTTTCAAACCCGATCGCACTTCCGTCTTGTCATCCACCGTCACACCAGTCTTAATCGGCATAAAAGCAGGTTTACCATCTTCTTTACCGGGAACATAAACCCCCGATTCCCTTTGTTGGCGGACAATTGCCGCAGTCGGAACTACCAAAACATTTTTGAGTTCACCGGCCTTAAACTCAACATTTACATTCATGCCCGATCGCAGTATTTGTTTATCATCATTAATAATTGCCGCTTTAACCTCAAAACTTGTCACATTTTGCTGGACGATCGACTGAGGCGAAATTTGAGTGATTTTACCTGTAAAAGTCTTTCCCGCAAAAGCATCGGCTTGGATAGACGCAGCCTGGCCAATCTTAATCTGAGAAATATTAGTTTCTGCTACGTTTGCTACTAATTGATTTTTTGAAGCCAAGGACAAAATCGAAGAAGAAGTCGCCGAAGAAACCGCACTACCTGCCGTCGTGGGAGTCACAAAAGCGCCCGGATCGGCGTACTTGCGGGTGACAGTGCCGGTGAAAGGAGCCCGCAGCACAGTGTCGTCGATCAACGCTTGAACGCTTTGCAGGCTGCCTCTAGCTGCGAGAACTTGGGCGCGGGCTTGGGCGATGTCTTCGGGGCGGGAACCAGCTTCTAGCAGCGCCAAAGCTTGCTGTTTTTGCTCTACTGCGGCCTGGGCTGCTGCGATGTCTTCCGGGCGTGCGCCCGATCGCGCCAGGGCCAAAGCTTGCCGTTTTTGCTCGACTGCGGCCCGCCCTGCTGCGATTTCTTCGGGGCGTGCGCCCGATCGCGCCAGGGTCAAAGCTTGCCGTTTTTGCTCGACGGCAGCCCGCGCCGCAGCGATTTCTTCGGGGCGAGTACCCGCTTGCAGCAAAGCTACAGCTTGTTCGGCTTGCCTGACTTGCGTTTGAGCTCGATCGCGCGCGGTGCGGGAGTTGTTGACAACTTGCAAAGCAATGGCTCCGGCATTATAGAGTTCCTGATTTCTCTGAAAGTCTTCCTCTGCTTGGTTTTTGGCGTATTCGGCATCTCTGAGTTGGGCGATCGCTTGGGCGATGTCTTCAGGGCGATTGCCCTTAAGCAATTTTTGTAAATTTGCCTGTTGTTCAGCTAGTTGTGCCTCAGCTACGGCAATATCCTGGCTTCGATTGCCGTTGAGCAATTTTTGCAACGTTGCCTGTTGTTCAGCTAACGCTGCCTCAGCTACCGCAATGTCTTGGGTTCGATTGCCGTTGAGCAATTTTTCCAGACTTGCCTGTTGTTCTGCTAACACTGCCTTAGCCACAGCTTTGTCCTGCGATCGAGTGCCGTTGAGCAATTTTTGCAGGTTTGCTTCGGCGGCTGCGAGTTGTCCGCGAGTTTGGGTAAGTTGCCCTTGGAGGTTGGAGTCGTCCATGTAGGCAAGAATCTGCCCTTTTTCAACTTTATCTCCTTCCTTGACCAGCAAACTTTTGAGCATTCCTGAAGTTTTGGGGCTGACGTTAACGGAACGTTCGGGCACTATTGTACCGTTTGCCGAAATTGTAATCGGCAGGTTCACCCTTTCGACAGCAACGGTTTTTTCCTTGCGTCTGGTTTCGCGGCTGGATTTGACTGTGAGTTGGCTGTAAGCTGTGTAGCCTACTCCTGCAAGCAGGGAAGCGGCAAGCAGCCCGCTAAGCCACGGAGTCAGCTCTTTTTTAATCTGAAAGTGCTTTACGAAGTACATATAAATTAGACCGATCGGGCGTCTGTTCAATTTAGACCGATCGGGAACCGAAAACGTTCAAATTAAGTGCGATCGAGTTCTATTTTACTTGCCAGCCATCAACACCTGTTCAGCAGTCAGTTTTAAGTTTGGGAAAGTTAGAGAGACGATGGTCTGATCGCCCCGAATCTGCTGAATTTGATATTCCCCATTCACTAAAGTGCAAATAGAGAGGGTTGGTTGTTTGGGCTTCCCAATGTGTTGAGTACCACCTAATCCTGCGTAGTCTGCAATCCAATATTCAGGAATACCTAAAACTGCGTAGTCTTCGACCTTACGGGAATAATCATTTTGCCAGTTGCTACTAACAACTTCCGCCACAAATTTAATCGAACTTCCCAGTGTCAGGATCGACTCGCCAGACCAAAACAGTTCTTTGGTAAGTTCATCTCGATCGACAACTGCAACATCAGGTCTAAATGCTGTCATACCAATATTTGAAGGGCGCAATAGTCCCCGCTTAAGAACAAACCAAGGTAAGCCTGTTCCGTCGATCTGGACACATATCTTTGTGGTAATGAAGGCTGCAACCTCCTCATGAGGGCCTGTTGGTTCCAAGTGGAATACCTCTCCATCGATCAGTTCATAGCGGTTATCGCCACCATAACGGGCGATAAACTCGTCAAAGCTGAGTGGTTTCTGTTGTATTGGTTGGTCGATCGCAATGGTCATAGCTCAACTTAGCCCAATCAATTCCTTTAGTCTATCAGATGGCTCAACTGGTTAGATCGATCGAACTTGTGAAAAGTTCGATCGCCCATTTCGTACTCAACAAACAGCCGCTACACCCAACTCTGTAATCGCCGCCTCCGGCCCCACCAAAGAAATATAGGGTTCTACAAAATATTTCTTAGCAGCATCCCGCGCTTGTGAAGCTGTCACCTGTGCAATTTCTTCTTGAAATTGTTGGTCAAATTTAATTCCCAATCCCAAAATTTCGTACCAGCCTAAAACTTGGGCAATTTGCGAATTAGTTTGTTTTCCTAAAGCATATTGACCGAGCATTTTATTCTTGCAAGATTGCAATTCTTCCTCGCTTAGTTGGATGTTGGCGAGTCGATCAACTTCTGTACGCAATCCTTCAAAAGCAGTCGCCGTATTTTCCGGCGCAGTACCCATGTACACCACAAACTGTGCCGTGTCCAAGCGCGTCGCGTAGAGCGCGGAAACGTCGTAAGCCAAGGCCCGCTTTTCCCGCAATTCCACAAACAATCGGCTCGACAAACCGTTACCCAAATAAGTATTCAGCAACTTAATCGCTGCGTAGTCGGGATTTTTGACAGAGGGTGCGAGGTAGCCCAGCATAATCACTGATTGCTGCGTATCTTGCGCCGTAACGACCGATTGAGGGGAGGGTGATAGGGGGGGGACGGTTAAAGTTGGTAAGGGTGTTAAAGGCGCTTTCCAGTCCCCAAAAGTTCGATCGATCAGGGCGATCGCATCTTCGGTCGAGATTCTGCCGGCTACCGAAATAACTACATTATCGGGACGGAAATAGGTTTTGTGGAACTGTTCAAGCTCGTTTCTGGTGAGCTTTGACATAGTAGCTTCCGTGCCCAAGGGAGAGAAAGCATAGGGATGTTCCTGGTACATCGAGTGCCGCAATTGCTCGAAGGCGATCGCAAATGGCTGTTCTTGTTGCGAGCGAATTGCCGATATAGCAATGCGGCGTTCGAGTTCGACTTCAGCTTCCGGGAAAGTGGGCGATCGGGTCAATTGCGCCGCCAACTCCAAAATCTCCTCAAAATCCGCAGAAACCGTCTTCAAACTCACTAAAAAATAGTCTGTAGTAGAGTCGGCACTCAACCTCGCTCCCACCGATTCTACACGCTCGGCAATTTCCAGCGAAGACAGCCGATCGGTTCCCTTAGTCATTACCGCCGACAGCAAGTGACACAATCCTGCTTGTTCCGGCTGCACGTAGCGACTGCCGGCCCGCAGGAATATCCTAGCTGCAATAATATCTGCTGCTGGATTTTCTGCTGCTAAGACAACAATACCGTTGTCTAAAACCGTGCGCTGGATTTCATTTTTCATTGAATTCTTTGTTAACTGTTGACTGTTGACTGTTGACTGTTGACTGTTGACTGTTGACTGTTGGCTGTTAGTCATGATTATTCGTAGGATGGGTAGAGCGTGAGCGTTACCGATCATCCGATTTGAGATTGGCGATTTGAGATTTTAGATTGAGGGACAAATCTCAAATTTCCACTTAATAGACTTGGGTTTCCTGTCTCAACCCAACCTAGTTGCTGTTAACAGTGAACAGTCAACAGTGAACAGTGAACAGTGAACAGTCAACTATTATTAGATTGGTTTGAGTACCACGGCTGTATAGCGCCGGGGAGAGAGATATTGTTGAGCTAGTCGCTGGAGGTCTAAGGGCCCAAATGCTTTAATCCTAGTGGGATAGCTGAGCGCTAATTCGGCACTGGCGATCGTATTGTAATATCCATAAAGACCGGCTAGCTGTCCCGGCGTTTCGAGCGAGAAAGCAAAATCGTTGCACAGCAAACGCTTACAGCGCAGCAATTCTACCTCGGAAACTGGTTCAGACTGCAATTGCCAAAGTCGATCGCAAATCCGAGATTCCACCTCTTCGACATCCTTCGCGTCCAAGACTGCACTGATAGTAAATAAACTCGATTCCCGTTGCAGCGAGAAAGTGCTGTCGATCGCCTCTACCAATTGTAATTCTTCCCGCAGTTCCCTGACTAAACGCGAAGTCCGCCCGTCTGCGAGCAACACCGACAGCAAATCCAAGCCGCAAGCACTTTGCAAATGTTCAACTCCCGGACCCGTCCAGGCCATCATCAGCCGCGCTTGTTCCAATCGGGGGAGGCTCAATTCCTGACGGCGAATTTCTATCAGTGGCGGTTCCGCCTCTGCGGTTAATTTGGGACAATCCCACCGATCGGAAAACTGCTCAAAAGCTTTCCCCGTAATATCTCTGGCCTGTTGTTCATCAATTCCCCCGACCACCACCACAGTCATATTTTCCGGCTGATAGTGCGATCGGTGGAAACAGCGCATTTCGTGGGGAGTTCGCGACATCAGCAGTTCTTCCGTGCCCAATACCGATCGCCTGTAGGGATGTCGCTGGTAAACTGTTTCCATCATTGCTTGGAAACCCAGCCAATCGGGATTGTCTTGAGCTTGACGGATTTCTTCGAGTACCACATCTCGCTCGCGATCGAATTCCTGATCCGGAATCGAAGCCCGCAGCAGCAATTCTGCCAGTGGGTGCGCTGTTTCTGCTAAATAATCCGCCGCAGCGTTGACGAAAAAATGCGCGTAGTCGTGACTTGTAGCTGCATTCGCGACACCGCCGCGATTTTCGATTACTTGGTCAAATTCTCCAGGGGCGATCGAATCCGTCCCTTTAAATATCATGTGTTCTAGAAAATGAGCCATTCCCGACCAAGAATCCGGCTCCAGCGTAGCGCCAGCCCTCACCCACACGTCTAGCGCGACCACCGGTGTGGCCGAAATCCGCTGGTGAATGACCGTTAACCCGTTGTTGAGCTTCCAGACATTGGCTGGGAACTCTAAAGCAGTGAGCAGTTGAGACAAGCTAGTTATTCTTAAACTTTAGTTAACTTCGGCTGCAACTATGGTAGCGCTTTACAGCTCTGCGATCGGGATTAATTGATACAGAAATCATTACTCCTCTGCCATTCATCCTTACTCATCTGTTGTTTTTTGCTTTTTGCTTTTTTTCAAGCAGTCTCAAATACTTACCCTTTTTTTGCTCAAAAGTCAATAGGTTGCGCGGGATATTAATGAATCAGTCGGGAGAAAGAGGATGTTATCAGAATATATCAATAAATTAAGAGATGTAAGAACACTAAAGACATTGAGAGGAGAAACGACAGATGGTAGCTACCTTAGAAGATACCAAGCGCCAAGCGATCGCAACTAAATTAGCAGACATGAAAGCGCTGCAAAATCTGTTGATCGCCAACGAGCAATTGTTCATCAATTCTTGCAACGACTCCGAACTGTGCGATCGTTTCCGGGATATGCTTGAGGACGATCGCAAAAACTTGGGCGTATTAGAAACTACGATCGTGCAATACGGCATTCAAGCCGAGCCCAAAGAAACCAGCGCCAAAATGATTGAAGAAGTTCAGAAACTCATGCAAGGTTCTGAACTAACATTGTTTGAAAAAGTCACCCAGCACGAACTGCTCAAACACAAACAAACAATGGCCGGTTTGTTAATTCACAAAGCTGCTCAAGTAGTCGGCGCCGACATCGAAGCCGCCATTACTCCCCTCAACACAGTTAACTTTGAAAACCGCGCTCACCAAGAGCAACTCAAGGGAGTTATGGAAATCTTGGGCGTGCGCGAACTGACCGGCAAAGACCCCGACCAAGGCGTTTGGGCTCGCGTGCAAGATGCAATGGCAGCTATGACCGGCATCATCGGCGGTGCAGTTACCCGCAGCAAAGATGAGATGAACATCACCGAAATCATCTCAATGGATCACCGCAAAACCGATACCCTATTTATGGAAATCGCAAGCACCGACGATCCTCAAAAACTGCAAGAATTCTTCGGTCAACTTTACAAAGACCTCAGCGTTCACGCCGAAGCCGAAGAACAAGTTGTTTACCCAGCAATTCGCAGCTACTACAGCAACACTCAAGAACTGTACAGCGAGCAAGCAGAAATGAAGCAAATGCTCGCCAAGATTAAGTCAATGAGCCCCAGTTCTCCTGAGTTCAAAGCCCAAATCAAACAGCTCCAAACAGCGGTTAAAGATCACGTAAAAGAAGAAGAAAACGATATGTTCCCTCAAATTCGCCGTAACCTGAGCGAAGCACAAATGGAACAAATGGCTACTCAATTCAAAGCAGCCAAAAGCACCATCCAGCAAGAAATGGCTAACCTGAGCTAATTCAGCAGCGAGCTAATTGTAGCTCTAGCTGAGCTAAAAACTAGCTAAACTGCAACCTATCAATCCCGCTACCAAGGTGGCGGGATTACTATTTTGTGTAAACTCACCAATGTTCAAAAACTAATATCAAATCTGTTATAGCAATCCTTGCAGGAGTCGTAAATTTTTTACCCCACCCCAACCCTCCCCTTGCCAAGGGCAGGGAGTAAGAAATTCACAAATGATTTAGGACTGCTATAGCATCGGAATTATTCATCTATCTATTCTCTTTATCTGCGTGAATCAGCGTCAATCCATTGTCATCTGCGGTGAAGAAATTATTTTTTTAAACCGCAGATGAGGGCAGATTAACACCGATTAACGCAGATTAATTGTATCAACAATTCTGGTTGCACCGTCCGTGATTGTTGACCCTTCGGTGAGGCTAAGTGGGTATCGCTGTTGACTAGATTTTACGCCCGACGATGCTACCGGATTTGATATAACTAAAAAAATTAATAAACCCGCCCTAGGTAACGTGGTTGTGGGGGCGGGTTTATTTAGATGGTGAGTTATAGTCAGAGATTGTGGGTGAAAGTTGCGCCCACAAAATGCGGTTATTTATATATTAACTCGCGACAAATCTATCCGTTAATCACCGATCCGCCGTTGGGATGCAAAATTTGACCAGTCATGTAAGACGAATCTTTTGAAGCTAAAAACACGAAACTGGGGGCAACTTCATCGGGTTGACCGGCGCGTCCCAATGCCGTATCTGCACCAAATTTCTCCACTTTTTCTTCAGGGAAAGTTGCAGGAATTAGAGGCGTCCAAATCGGGCCAGGGGCAACTCCGTTGACGCGAATTCCTTTCTCAGCTAAACTTTGAGACAAAGAGCGAGTAAAGGCAACAATTGCTCCTTTTGTGGAGGAGTAATCTAGCAATTGTTGATTGCCTTTGTAAGCGGTGACAGAGGTAGTGTTGATAATTGCACTTCCTTCTTTGAGGTGTTTGAGAGCGGCTTTTGTGAGGTAAAACATTGAGAAAATGTTGGTGCGGAAGGTGCGCTCTAATTGTTCGGCGGTGATGTTTTCGATGCTTTCTTGGGGATGCTGTTCGGCGGCGTTGTTGACGAGGATGTCGAGGCGGCCGAATTCTTTAACTGTTTGTTCTACAAGGTTTTGACAGAGGCTTTCATCGCCGATGTCGCCGGCGATCGCAATACAGCGCCGGCCTTGTTGTTCGATCGCCTCTTTAGTTTTTTTGGCATCATCATCTTCGTTAAGATAGCTGATGACCACGTTAGCGCCTTCCTTGGCAAAGGCGATCGCTACCGCACGCCCGATACCGCTGTCTCCGCCAGTAATTAAGGCTACTTTGTCCCGCAATTTGTCGCTACCGCGATAGCCCTCCGCAAAGGATTGGGGTTGCGGAGTCATCTCGGATTCAATACCGGGTTGCTGTTCTTGATGTTGAGGCGGATTAATCTTCTGTTCGGTTGGCATAAAAAATTCCTCTAAGTTCTACCTCTATAAATAAAGGTTTTCTGTAACTAGGGAATCGTTCTTTTTGCCGATCGTTCCCTACTACTAAAGACAGTTGGACATCGCATAAATAAACCCGCTCTCCTAACCTATGGTTGTGGAGGGCGGGTTTATTTAAAAACAACCTAACTGCTAATTGCTAAGTTTCAAACTAAAGACTCCACTTAACATTAGAACAGTCGGTTTTCATCAGTACGAGGAACTGCAACCGACATTAAGGGATCGACGACGAGAGAAGTATCTGTCGTTACAGTCAGCGAACTCGCCATTCTCGATGCCTCAACAAGAGCAAAGTTGCTCACCAATGTACTCTCAGGTACTAAAAAGTTGGTAACTATGCTGGTGTCTGAAGTGTCTAAGCTACCAGGCTTAGTCAGCTCATCGGCGAAGCTAGAAGCAGTTACCACACCCGGGCCACCTGTCACCAGATCGACTGGCGTCGCTACCTCCACCGTAGGCACTGTGTTAGGGCCAGGCACGTCAAAGCTAACCGGGTTGGGCCCAGTTGGGATTGGGAACGGGTTATTAACGCTCGCATCGAAGACTTCCAAAACCGAGTAAGTGGCTGGAGACAAATTATTAAACCGAGCAATACCAGCAGCATCAGTTCTCACCAGCGGTTCTGTTGCAGCATCATAGCGGCCGTTGCCGTTCAAATCCAAGGTGAATGGTATATTGGAAAGGGGTTCTTCATTGGGGTCCCGTACACCGTTGCGGTTATCGTCCCGGAATTTAGGAACCAAGAGGTCATAGCGGCGAGAGTTACCCACCAAAGCACAAGTAAAGGTTTGATTCGCACCGAGAACAACATCTACTGGTTGAGTCGTTTGGAAGTAACCAGAAGGCGTTACTTCTCGAATCCTGTAATTGCCGGGGCGCAAATTGTTGAATGCAAAGGTACCAAACTGATCGGTAGTAGTAATGGGTTCAGTTCCTTGCAACTGACCGTCACCATTGCTATCGATAAAAATGGTGACACCAGGAATAGCTGGCTCATTTCCATCTCGATAACCGTTCAGGTTGAAGTCCTCAAACTTACACCCGGTGATGTTGCTGTTAGGTGTGTTGGCAAAGGTAACGTTGGCATCCTGAGTGCTGAGGGTCACATCGACGCGATCTGCCGTAGAAGGGGAGAAATTGGGCTGTGCAACTTCTCGAACGACATAGTTGCCTGTTGGCAAGTTGGTAAAGGCTCCTCTACCCTGGGCATTTGTCTGGATTTGCTGTTCTCCAGTGTCGGGAGTGCCATTGTTATTGGTGTCGAGGAAGACGGTGACACCGCTAATTGGCGCTTCACCCTGATTTGGTTCGTAGCGACCGTTGGCGTTCAAGTCATTGTATTTGAAGACAGTGATGTTCGGTCGAGTGTTGCCCACACCGGCATTGTTGCCAATACCCTGAGTTGCTCCCACAGGAGTAAAGGTAAGCGAGGGTTGGGGGTTGGGCGCTGGTAAAGTTGTAACTGGCGCTGCAAAAATCGGCCGCTCACCTGTGGTCGCGATCAATCTTTCACCTGGTTGTTGAACGCCGTCGCGGTTGGAGTCTACGAATTTAGGGTCGTTTGGTTTCAGGGTGTAGGTTGAGTCTGCGACTAGCAGCGGTTGCTCTCTGCTGATGGTACCCTGGAATCGCGCCTGCGGCCCTGGTGCCGAAACCAGAGCGGGGTTTGGAGTGGTTGCTACTGGAGCATTGAGGTTTCCTGGGGCACCGCCACCTACTTCTGGAGGCAGTACACCTGGAAAAATTTCCAACACTCTGTAATCGCCAGCTCGCAAATCCTTGAAGGTAACTACTCCGTTCGCATCTGTGATGGCTATCGGTTCGGAGCCTGCTCCATCCCAGCGACCGTTCGCGTTCACATCTAAAATAAACGGTACTCGCGCAATGGGGGGTTCCAAGACTCCATTAACAACATTTCGCGAGCCGTTGCGGTCTATGTCTCGAAATTTGTTAACTTCTATTTGATAGAGCGGAGTATCGCCAACTTGAGCGCAGGCAAAGGTTTGACCTGCGGCTACCGTCACGTCCAGTACGGGAATGTTGCCGGGGGGAGTGCTTTGGGGAAAATCTTGTGTTTCTAAGGGTTCTGCATCCGTAGCATTAACTTCTAGTCCGGTAACAGAATTAATCTGTCGTCTGATCCGTTCTTCCCGAATCTTGTAGGTTCCTGGTAATACGTTGAACGACCATGCACCATTTTTGTCTGTTAAAGTGTTCTGTTCCTCTGCATCGCGTTGACCGTTGCCATTTGAATCAATATATATCCTGACATTTTTAATCCCCGGTTCATTCCCATCTCGGAAGCCGTCGGCATCTATGTCTAAGTATTTGCATCCTACGATACGACTGCCTGTAACTGGTGGAACTCCCGCGTTGCCAAAGAAAACGTTGACATTTCGGTTGCCGAGAGTGACAGCCAGGGGGTTGGGAGTAGTAGCGGTGAAACCAGCAGGTAGTACCGTTTCGGTGAGTACGTAATTGCCAGGGGCAAGATTTATGAATGAGAACGCGCCGTTAGCGTCCGTCGTGGTTGAGACTTCGCCAGTACCAGCATTAAATACACCGTTGCTGCTTGTTGCTGGTTCGAGGAGGATGGGGATATCCCGAAGACCTGGTTCATTGGGCTGTCTGACCCCATCTCGGTTCAGGTCATTGAACTTGATGCCTAAAATTGCCGGGCCAGCATTCCCAACCACAACTGGCTGTAGTTGCTGGGCACTGCGCTCGTCCAAGTTAGTTAAATCTAAATCTGCCATGATTTCTCTCCTTCACACCTAAATCCACGTAAATTACAGACTACTGTATGGGTTGTAAGTTGCTGAGTAGTTTTTACTAATAGCTGACAACCGCTACTCGATTTTACATACGTCTGTACTTGAGGTAATGTTCCCATCTCACACAACAATGCCTCAAGCTTTGTCGCTGGCAAGTATATCAGGTTTTGAAGAACCCTGGCAATTTGAGGGCAACATCTTCAAGATTTGCACGCCTTCTCTGTCCGTACATACTTGCTGTTTCGAGCTTTAAAAAGCCTAAGACTGACTTCTCCCCCCTGATATCAAGTCCGGCTGCATTGTTCTTGTTCGTCCTGGTTCGCTGTCCTAGACGATCGCCTCCTCTGGAATTGCCAATGACAGATCTGCCAGCATCGATCGAGCTACCGCACTTGATATGACTTGCTTTGCCTGCAAATACGCCGATCGGGTTTGGGGGAATTACCTGATAGTTTCTCACTCACAGAGATGCTACTGCCTCTGAATCTTGCAACCAATATACAAGCCAGCTTCGGAGTGGCCGGAACTTAGGCTTGAGTGTTGGAGGTTGCCAACAATAGGGTATCACGCGATCGCCCTTTCACCTCTTCGTTATTTTTATCTGCGGTTTGGGATTCGGGGCGATCGAGCTTTGTCTCACCCTATATAACCGAGAAATCACTCGCGGCCACAGTGCTGACCCAGTGTCCGATCGCCGAATTAATTAATTTATTTTCCTTGACAAGTTGGCTGATTTCTGCATTCAGATTCAGACCGACATTCTGTTGCCCAAAGTTAGGAATACTGCCTAAATTCGCAAAACGTTGCTTGACCAAAAAATCGCTAATTCGATAAGTATCACCACCCGAACTCAAAGGCCAGCTATCTGCCCCAATATTATTGGCGGCAGGTTCGCCCGCATAGCTGCTGGCATTCGTCAGCGAGTCGCCATTCAAGGATTTAGCCGCCCTATCCTCAGCATCTCCCGTCACCAAATCTCCCGTCACCACATCGAGGTTGCTAGCCCGAATATCTGCCGAGACAACAACCACCGTAGGGGGAGTCGTTAGAATGAAACCGGGCGGCGGAACTTCGCGGACAACATAACTACCTACCGGAACGTTACGGAAACTGTAATTGCCTTGAACATCGCTTAAGGTACTCGCTTCACCCGGATCTAAACTGCTGTTGTTGTTGAGGTCGATGTAAATAGTAGAGTTGGCGATCGGCGGTTCCCCGGGATCTAGGCGGGCGTTGGCGTTAAAATCGTTAAATTTCACACCGCTGATGGTGCCCGTCACCAACACGTTGCCAAAGCTGAGATTAGTGGCATTTGTGCCGTTGCCCACGGCGATCGGAGTCGGATTTGGCGTGGTTTGTCGAAAACCGGGCTGCGGGACTTCCCTCACGACATAGGTTCCTTGAGGCAAATTGATAAAAGAGAAATTACCTTCGGGGTTCGTTAAAGTCGAAGGTTCGCCCGGATCTAAACTGCCGTTGTTGTTGAAATCAAGGTAAATCGGCCAGTTGGCAACTCTCGGTTCCGTCGGTTCGTTGATCCCGTTAGCGTTGAGGTCGTTGAACTTGAAGCCGCTGATGCTGCCGGTAGGAAAATTGTTGCCGAAACTGACGCCTACAGCGTTGGTATTGCCGATTATGTCGATCGGGCCTGGATTTGGAGTAGTCTGTACCCATCCTGGTTGTTGGACTTCCCTCACCAAATACCGGCCCGGGGAAACATTCGCAAAAGTGTAGTTGCCTTGCGGGTTTGTGATGGTGGTGGGTTCGCCCGGGTCAACGCTGCCGTTGCCGTTGAGGTCGAGGTAAATTTGCCAGTTGGTCAGAGGGGGGTCTGTCGCGTCTCGGACGCTGTTGGCATTCAGGTCGTTGAACTTGAAGCCGCTGATGCTGCCGACAAAAAAGAGATTGCCAAAATTGATGTTGTTGACAGTGGCGTTGGAAGTAACGTTAACCGGGCCGGGGTCAGGTGTGGTTTGGATAAAACCCGGTTGCTGGACTTCTCTCACCAAATATGTATTGGCGGGAATATTGACAAAAGCGTAATTGCCTTGAACGTTTGTAAAAGTAAAAGGTTCGCCGCCGTCGAGCCTGTTGTTGCGGTTGAGGTCGAGGTAAATTTGCCAGTTAGCTAGCCCTTGTTCCCCGGGATCTGGGCTGCTGTTGTTGTTGATGTCGTTGAATTTTGTGCCTGCGATCGTCCCTGCGTTAAAGTTGTTGCCAAAATTGATATTGCCAGCGTTTGTGCCGCTGGTAATCGTGATGGGTGCGGGATTTGGGGTAGTTTGGCGAAAGTTCGGCTGCTGGACTTCCCTCACTTGGTAAGTGCCCGGCGGCAGGTTGGCGAAGATGTAGTTGCCTTGCGGGTTTGTGAGGGTGGAAGGTTCGTTAAACTCAGGCTGGCCGTTGTTGTTGAGGTCGAGGTAGATTTGCCAGTTGGGAATTGGGAATTCTTCAGGATCAGGGCGGCCGTTGGCGTTGAGGTCGTTGTATTTAGTGCCGCTGATGCTGCCGACTTGGAAGTTCCCGATGTTGACGTTGCCGATGTCTATTTGGCTGGCGGTTCTGGATTCGGACATGGTGTTGCTGGGGCCCAATGAACGCGGTTCAATGTTTTCTGTAGGGCAATCTAGCAGTTTTTTTGCCAATTGCAGCTATTTGAGAGGGATAAATTTTTTTTAGGAAAGGCAAGGAAGGAAAAGTTGCGAGTTTTGATTTAATGTGGGAACCTGGCTTGGCCTCGGAACCAGTAAATGCCCGATGCCCAATTCCCAATGCCCAAATTCCCAATTTTTTCCAGATTTGATGTACGATCGCTACCAGTTTTGCAGAGGTCGAATTCCCAATGTCCCAAAACTTGACAGCAAGCTGGAATAAAGCCCGCGAGGTTCCGAGTTTGCTCTTCGGCTGGAGTTTGTGCGGTTTATTGGCAATAGGCTCGATCGCCCCTACCCGTGTTGCAGCACAGCTACCTACCTCCGAACAAGGTAACATTAACAGCCCGATCGCTCAAACAACAGGTGCGATCGTCCGCCCCGCCATCAAATTGGGCAGCCGCGGCTCCGAAGTAATCGAACTCCAAGCTGCTCTTAAATTATTGGGCTTTTACGCTGACACTGTAGACGGGATTTTCTCCCAAAGCACCGCTAGAGCTGTATCTCAGTTCCAGGAAGCAGCAGGTCTGCCTCCCGACGCCATAGTCGGTCAAGATACTTGGAACCGGCTGTTTCCTGCGACTCCGAGCGCGATCGAAAACCCCATCGCTAACGATCCTGTAAATGCCGACGATTCAGAGATTAACCCGCAAGCGCAGCCAACTAATTTTCCGGTTTTGAGAAGGCGAATGCGGGGGCCGGCAGTCAGAGATTTGCAAGAACGGCTGCGGGCCAAGGGATTTTTGAGCGTTAGTGCTGACGGCGTGTTCGGCCCGGAAACTCAAGCTGCTGTCAAGGCGGCTCAGCGACAATATCAACTGCCAGCAGACGGCATTGTCGGCCGCGCAACTTGGGAAGCTCTGCTGCGTTGACAGCAAGCCAAAAGTGCCGGGTGTGCACGTTGCGGTATCGGACGATCGTACAAATTGTTAATAATCGCTTTTGGAAGTATTTCATCACATCAAAAAGTGTCAAGTTTGGTAAACAAAGTGTTTTTATACGCGCAGTTGGTGTTAACTTAAAAACATGAGGGGCAAAACCAAGAAGCACAAAAAACTTGGATAAAAAATTTGGAATTAGAGTATTTGTCCCGCTCGGCTCTAGTCCGCAGGCAACGCCTGAACCGTGTAGCTTATTAGCAAAGAAAGGTTGATATTGCGATTCGTATTGGTTAGATAGCTTGAGGCTATTGGATTAATCAAAAGTGGCGATCGCACAACAGTCAAACACAGAAGTCTGAAAACTGTAGTTTAGACTAAAAAATGAGCGCAGCTAAAAGTAGCTACCTTTGAATCTTAGGCAAGCTGTTGCTCACAA